>DATGEL010000106.1 GCA_035310145.1 Dehalococcoidia bacterium | reverse complement strand
CATGGCGCTGTTGACGGGGGAAGCCGACCTGCGCGAGGGCGACTACTACGGCAGCGCCGTCAACCGCTGCGCCCGCCTCCGCTCCGCTGGGCACGGCGGGCAGATCCTATTCTCGCAGACGACTGCCGACCTCGTGCGCGGCACGTTGCCAGCCGCTGCGAGCCTGCGGGATCTGGGCACGCACCGCCTGAAAGACCTCGCCGTGCCGGAGACGGTCTACCAGCTTGATACGCCCGGCCTGCCCGACGCATTCCCGCCGCTCAAGACCCTCGACGCTCGGCCCAACAACCTGCCGGTGCAACTCACAAGCTTCGTCGGCCGCGAGCGTGAGGTGGGCGAGGTCGTGGCGCTGCTACCCCGGGCACGGCTGGTGACCCTCACCGGCCCCGGCGGCACCGGCAAGACGCGGCTGGCGCTGCAGGCCGCAGCCGCCACGATCGACGCCTTCCCCGACGGCGTGTTCTTCGTCGATCTGGCGCCATTGGCCGACCCGGCGCTCGTACCCTCTGCGGTCGCGCAGGCCCTCGGCGTGCAGGGGTTAACGGACACAGTGCTGCGCGTGATCGTGCTGCGCTTCCTGCGCGACAAGCAGGTGCTGCTCGTGCTGGACAACTACGAGCACCTGCTCGCGGCGGCGGAGTTCGCGGGAGCCATGCTGCAAGCCGCGCCGCAAGTGCGCCTGATCGTGACGAGCCGGGCGCCGCTGCGGGTGACGGGCGAGCAGGAATACATGGTCGCGCCCCTGCCGCTGCCCGACGAGTGCCGCCGTTCGCTGGAGGAACTGGGGCAAAACCCGGCGGTGCAGCTCTTCGTGCAGCGGGCGCAGGCGGTGCGAGGCGACTTTGCGCTGAGTGAGGAGACCGCGGCTGATGTTGTGGCGATCTGCGCCCGACTGGACGGCTTGCCGCTGGCGCTGGAGCTGGCCGCGGCACGGGTGCGCGCGCTCCCCGTAGCAGCGCTGCTGACGCGGCTGGAGCAGCGGCTGCCGTTGTTGACAGGCGGACGGCGCGATCTGCCGGCGCGCCAGCAGACGCTGCGCGCCGCCATCGCCTGGAGCTACGACGTTTTGGAGCCGGCGGAGCAGCGGTTGTTCCGCCGGCTCGGCGTGTTTGCGGGCGGGTGCACGCTGGAGCTGGCCGAGGCGGTGTGCAACGCCGACGGCGACCTGGATATCGAGGTGTTGGACAGCATCGGCTCGCTCGTCGAGAAGAGCCTGGTGCATTGGGCGGCTGATCGCGGCGGTGAGCCGCGCTACCGGATGCTCGAAACCATCCGCGAGTTCGCCCTCGGGGAGTTGGAGGCAAGCGGCGAGGGCGAAGCAGTACGCCGTCAGCTGGCGATGCAGGTGCTGCAACTGGCCCGGCAGTTTGCAGCGGCGAACGACTGGCTGCGGCTTGATGCCGAGCTGGGCAACGCGCGCGCCGTGCTGGGCTGGTGCGTCGAGCGCGCGGATGTGGTAGTCGGCGTACGCCTGCTTTGGGCCCTGCGCTGGTACCTGTACATCCGCGGGCGCGGGAACGAACAGCAGGTGTGGCGCCGGCGCTTGCTGGCTCTGCCAGAGGCAACGCAGCCAACTGTCTCGCGGGCACGACTGCTGGCACTCTCGCCAGCAGACCTGTTCTCCATCACGGACCAGGACCGCGCTGTAGCCGCGCTCGAGGAAGCGATCGGCCTCAGCCGGCAGCTGGGCGACACCCAGTGCCTTGCCGCAGCGCTGGAGCGCCTCGCCCTGCTTCGCTTGAACCAGAACAACCCTGGCGCGGTGGTCCCACTGGCCGAAGAAGCCGTCGCCCTCCGGCTCCAGGCCGGCGCTGTCGAAGCGGCCGTTGTCGCACGTAGCTACCTCATCACCGTAGCCGTCGCCCACGGGGATATTGCCACTGCTGAACGCCTGGTGGCTGCAGACCGGGCGCTCGCGGGCACCGCGGGCACGGCAGTGGCTCTGTTTAGCGAGGCCTTGTTGGCAGTGGCACGCGGCGACGATGCTCAGGTGCGCGTGCTCCTGGAAGATTACGTCCAAAGAGTAGGCGTTGAACAGGGTGGGAAAGGCCCCGACAGGCTCGTGGGCCTTACATATCTCGCATGGGTCGCGTTCCGGCAGGGAGACACCGCTGCGGCAGTGGCCACCTGCGTCGAGATTCTCGCCGCCCAACGCGAGTTAGGTCCGTCGCGCTTTCTCCCGGCGGTCCTCAGTGTGCTCGCTCAGGCAGCGGAGCGTTGTGGCCTGCTCGCCGCCAGCGCCCGGCTGCTGGCTGCCACAGACGTCGAGAGACGGGAGTTCGCCGCGGAGGTGTTCGGCCTGCACGAAGTGCACCAGGCCGCGGTGGAACGAGTGCACGCTGCACTGGGTGAGGCGGCGTTTGCGGCGGCATGGGCGGCAGGTGCGACGCTTTCGGCCGATGCCGCCATCGAGCTCGGGTTCGCGGTCGTGGCGCAGTTGCAGGAGCTACTTACGACCCGAATGGACCTGATGGGAAGCAGCCGGCGCCCTGAACCTGATCTCGGCGCTTGAGCCTTGATCACCGTCCAAACTTTCGGAGGCGCTTGGTGCGCATCGACATGCACGTGCATACCACCGCCGGCTCGGCCGACTCGGCGCTGAAGGCGAGCCGCCTCACTGAACACGCTCGCGAGGCCGGGCTGGACGCCGTGGCCGTCACCGAGCACTTCCGTGTGTGGGACGCCTTCGAGGCGCAGCAGGCGCGGGCCGAGGATGGCCTGCCCATCCTGCGCGGCGTCGAATGGAACACGGACCACGGCCATGTGCTCGTCTTCGGCCTCGACCGCTACGACACCGGCGTGCGCCGGCTGGAGGACGTACGCAAGCTGGTAACCGCGGCCGGCGGCTTCACGATCATCGCGCATCCCTTCCGCCACTTCTTCGACCCGCCGCCGGCGCGGCGCTGGCTGGCCGGCGAAGGCCCGGCGACGATGAGCGCGGCGCAGTGCGCCCGGCTGCCCGTCTTCGCGCTAGTGGACGAGATCGAGGTCTGGAACGGCAACTGCACGGCGCGGGAGAACGCCTTCGCCGCCGAGGTCGCGGCGCTGCTGGGCAGGCGCGGCACCGGCGGCAGCGACGCCCACTACGGCGAAGACCTGGGCCGCTGCCGCACCGTCTTCGAGCGCGAGATCGACTGTGAGGCCGCGCTGATCAGCGAGCTGCGCGCCGGCCGCTTCCAGGCGTTCGGCCCGTCTGCCTGAGCGCCGCTGTGGTACGTTCGGCGTAGCGCCGACCACGATTACCCTCCGGGAGGTTCTCGCCATGCCCGACGTGCTGCACGAGGTCCGCGAACGCGGCATCGGCTGGATCACGCTCAATCGCCCGGAGGCGCTCAATGCGCTCAGCACCGAGATGCAGGCAGAGCTGGCGCAGGTGATCGCCGACGCGGCGCGCGACCCGGCGGTACGCGTGCTCGTGCTCACCGGCGCGGGGCGCGGCTTCTGCTCCGGCGGCGATGTGCGCAGCCAGGTGCAGCGCCGGCAGCTCTCGCCCGAAGCCGCCGAACGGGCCGCGGCGTTCGCCGCGGCCGGGGCGCCGCTGCCGGCCAACCTCGAAGCGAACGTGCTGGACCTGCAGGCGCGCCAGGTCGCCGTCTCGCTGGCGCTGCACACCTTGCCGAAGCCGGTGATCGCCGCCGTCAACGGCGCGGCCGCGGGCGCCGGCATGAGCATCGCCCTCGCCTGCGACATCCGCATCGCCTCGGACCGGGCGCGCTTCACCACCGCCTTCCGCAACGTCGGCCTCTCCGGCGACTACGGCGGCTCGTACTTCCTCACCCGCCTCGCGGGCGACGGCGTGGCGCGCGAGCTGTACTTCACCGGCCGCGCGATCGATGCGGACGAGGCGCTGCGCAGCGGTATCGTCAACCGCGTGGTGGAGCACAACGCCCTGGAAGCGGAGACGATGGCGCTGGCCCGCACGATCGCCGACGGCCCCGTGGGCGTCTACGCGCGCATGAAGCGCAACTTGAACCTCGCCGCGCATGCTGACCTGCGCACCGTGCTGGAGAGCGAGGCGCTCAACATGACCCTCTCCGGCATCACGCCGGACGCGCGCGAGGCCGGCCGCGCCTTCGTGGAGAAGCGCAAACCGCAGTTCAGTTGATTCGGCGCCGCGCCGCTGGCCCCCATCCCCCGGCCCCTTCCCCCAATCCTAGGGGAAGGGGAGATCGTGTTGCGGAGGGGTGGGGCTGAAGGCAGGTCGGCAAGGGCACCTGCACGGGCGCACAGCATGCGCCTTTCGCGGCGAAAGCCGCGACCTGCGGTGCCCCGCTAACCCGACGCCCTTCGGAACGCTCCACCCCGGATCGCCCCTCTCCTTCTCTCCAGTATTGGGAGAAGGAGAGGGGAGGGGGTGAGGATGAGGGGCCGTCCCGCCCCGCCGTCTCAGTCCACCAGCGCGGCGATCACCTCGTCCACGATCGCGTCGGCTTTCGCCCGCATCTCCTCGTCGGTCGCGTCCTGGATCGGATGCGGCACGAAGACGCGCCGCACCTGCGGCAGCCCCAGCGCCGCCGACTGCGCCTCCGCGGCGCTGACGAAAACGTTTGAGGCGACGAAGACGCTGGGCTTGCCCTGGATCTCGAACCACACCGTGTCGTGCACACTGCACGTCGTGCAGGACCCTCAATCGGCAAGGGCTTCGATGACGAAGTCCGCCTCCTGCGCGATCTCGCGGCGCAGCGCGTCCGGCGCCGGCTTGGTGAAGGTCGGCTTCTTGTAGCGCTTGATCGTGACCTCGGGCAGCCGCTCGTGCAGCCGCGCCTCCAGCTCCGCGATCAGCACGTCGCCGCGCGGCTTGCTGATGTCCAGCAGCGCCACCGTGCCGCTGATCGACTCCGGCCGGCGCGTCAGCTCACGCCGAATCGGCACCCGTTCGTCCGTGGGATCGATGAGGGTGGTCATCCGTTCCTCCCCGTTCACTTGCTCGCGGCGTGTGCGGCCAACCTGCTTAGGACTATACATCTTCGATCACGCGGCTGACGGAGGACGAGCCCGTCGGCCCGCTCACCCAGCCGGCGAAGACCGAGGAGAACTTGCCGCCCTCGCCGCCGGCCACCACGATGTGAATGTTCTCCGGCGAGCGGAACTTGGGCACGCGCCGGTTCAGCTCCTCCTCGCTCGGGCCGCCGGGACCGAAGCGCGAGCTCGGAATCCCCTCGCCGCTCTGCTCGTCCCCCAGCAGCTCGCGCACGGGCCGCGCCGTGATCTCCTGGATCCGCTCGCGCAGCTGGTTCTTCGTCCAGCGGTCGCGCCAGAGTGTATCGACGTGCTCCGGGCAGACGACGAGCAGCACGTCGCCTTGGCCGTGCGCCTTCGGCAGCCAGCACGCCTCCAGCCCCAGGCCCAGGCTGCCGCCGAGCTGCCGCGCGGTGCGCGAGAGCTGGTCGGCGATGTGGCGCGGCGAGGCTTCGAGGCCGAAGACCGTCACCACGCTCTGCTCCGGACGGAAGCCGCGCTCCACGTGCAGCGGCTCCCAGGGGCTGCGCGCCTCGTGCTCGGCGAAGCACATCGTGTACTTGCCCGGCGAGCCGAGCACCGAACGCTCGGTGCCGCCGGGCCTGGCGCCGCCCAGGTTGCGGATGCAGAGCTTCAGCGCGCGGCCGATCGTGGCGTTGGCGCGGTTGCCGTAGCCCAGCGCCATCAGGCCGTAGTTCATGCCGATGCGCTCGCGGATCGGGCCGTTGACCACGATCACCGGGCTGGCCGCCCAGGTGGTGGCGTTGATGCCGTGGATGTTGAACGTATCGGTGCAGACCGCTTCGAGCGCGGCGATCACGACCGGCAGGTACTCCGGCTTGCAGCCGGCCATCACCGTGTTGGCCGCGACCTTCTCGACCGTCGCCGGCGCCAGGTTCGGCGGCACCACGGCCACGACCTCCTGCGGGTCGCGCCGCGTGCCCTGCAGCATGCGCAGCACGCGCTCCGGCGTGGGCGGTATTACGGGCAGGCCGTCGGTCAGCCCCTGGTCGAACATGAACTCGAAGACGTCGTCGCCCTCGCCGACCTCGATACGCCGCGCCCGCAGCGGGCTGCCCGCGGCCTCGGCCGCCAGCCGCTCCGCGATGCCCGGCTCGACCGACTTCGAGCCGCAGCCCGGCCGCGACGCCGGGTAGCTCGCCCAGTCGATCGCCGGCGCCGCGCCGCCGGAGAGCCGCGCCAGCTCGCGCACCAGCTCCAGCCACTCGGCCTTGTCGAAGCCGACGAACTGCCGCAGCGGGGCGCCGCTGCCGTCCGCCAGGATGATCGTCGGCACGGTGTCGAGATCGTAGACGTACGAAACCTTCAGCGCCGAGTCGTCGAGCATCGGCACACTCAGGTTGAACCCCTCCACCAGCCTCGCGTTGCCCGGCGCGTCCTGCCCGATCGCCCAGACGTCGAGCGCCTCGCCGAAGGCCCGGCTCGCCGCCTCGATCAGCGGCATGGAGAGGCGGCAGGTGGGGCAATCCTCCTTGACGAAGCAGAGCAGCGCGTGCCGGCCCGTAGGAAACGTGCGCTCATTGCCCTCGCCATCGGTCAGCGTGAAGCGGGGCAGCGTGCGGCTGGTGGCTTCGATCGCCATGGTGCTCCTCCTGCGGGCTGGCCCTCACATACCCCATCCCCTTCTCTCCCATACACCATGGCTTCGAGATCCGCCAGAGGCGGAGAGCTGTATGGGAGAGAAGGGGCGATCGGGCGGCGGTGGCGCACGGCTTGGCCGAGTTAGCGCGGCCGCGGCGAGCACCGCATTGCTCGGCCGTGCGCCATATATCTCATAGTTCCCCTAACCTGGCGCGATCGGGAACGCCCTGCGCAAGATCGTCTCCTTCGCCCATGAGGGACGAATGGGAGAAGGATTCAGGAGAGGATTGAGGCCGCGCTATCTCCGCCGCCACCGCGGCGCCAAGCTCGATCGCCTCCTCCGGCGAGAGCGCCGCGCCGGCCGCCCACTGCTCCGCGAACGCCGCCTCGCCAAGCTCGGCCCGCACCCGCGCCACGATCGCCGCGCGCGTCTCTACGACGACCGGCACGGGCATACCGCTGTCACCGCCTTGCCAGTTCGTGCCTGCTGAAAGCAGAAGGGCTGCCTCCTGGAACATACCGCACCGGCCGGCGATCGCGCCGACAAACTCGATCGCCATGCTGGAGCCGTCACCGACGCCGATGCCGTGCGGCCGTAGGCGCCCACGTTGCAGCCGGATCGCTTCCTCGCCCGTTGCCGCCGCCGCGGCAACGTCGCCATCCAGCAATGCCGCCCAGGCGAGGAAGATTAGAAAGACCATGTGGCCAGTGCTTGTCGCGCCATCGGACACCCGCAGACCATGCACGACCTCCGCGAACAGCGCGCGAGCGCGGCCGTACTCGCCTCGTGCAGTAGCGAACTGGCCCTCCCTGACGTGCACCGCCGCCGCGGTGGTCCGTCGTCTGGCCGTGGGCGCCAATCTCTGCATCTCACCCAGCAGCGCTTCGGCGAGCGCTTCATCGCCGCGCATCAGCGCGCCCGTGAACTGGTACCCCAGCGCCTCGATCGCCAGGTCCGGCGCGCCGCTGCGCTGGAACAGCGCCGCCGCTTCCTCGGCAAGCGGTTCGCACTCCTCCCAGCGTCGCTCACGGAAGTACCGCATGGAGAGCGCGTACACTGCCGAAGCCAGGCCAAGGGTGTCGCTCAGCTCGCGGCTCAGCGCCACTCCCTCGATCACCTCCCGCTCGACGCGGTCCAACTCCGAGACGGGCACGCTGGTTGTCATTGCGGACGACAACAGCCGCGCCCGCGAGATGCTCGGCGCGGTCGCCGCCGGCAGCGCCAGCAAGGCGCGTCGCCACCCCTCCCGCTCGCTGAACAGGTTGCGGATTTCCAGGTACCAGCGCACGGCCCAGAAGACGCGCACGCCAACGTCCAGGTCTGCGCGCGCGATGCACCAGCCGAGCACGGCGCGCACGTTGTCCAGCTCGGCGTCGAGCTGTCTCCAGTTGCTGGCTGCCGCTGCACCACGCGCGATCTGCTGCATCTGCACGGCAAGCTCACGCCGGACGGCCTCGGCGTCCCCGCTCACCTCAAGTTGTTCCAGAGCGAACTCGCGGATCGTCTCCAACATGCGGTAGCGCGGCTCACGCTCCGGCCCGTCGGGTTGACGCAGCAGGCTCTTCTCGACCAGCGAGTCGACGCCGTCGAGTACGTCCGGGCCGAGGTCGCCGTCCGCGTTGCACACGGCCTCGGCCACTTCCAGCGTGCAGCCGCCGGCGAAGACGGCGAGGCGGCGGAACAGTGTCTGTTCGGCGGGTGCGAGCAGCGCATGGCTCCAGTCGATCGCGTCGCGCAGCGTCTGCTGGCGGGCCGGCACGGTGCGGGCGCCGCCGGTGAGCAGCGGCAGGCTGTGCTCCAGGCGCGCCAGCAACGCCGCGGGCGGCAGCGCGCGCGCCCGTGCCGCGGCCAACTCGATCGCCAGCGGCAGCCCGTCCAGCTTCGCGCAGATCGCGGCCACGGCCGCCGCGTTCTCGGTGGTTAGCGCGAAGTCCGCGCGCACGTCCTGTGCCCGCGCCACGAACAGCGCCACGGCGGCACTGCCGGCGATGCTGCCCGCGGCGTCGGGCGCCGGCAACGGCAGCGGCGGCACCGCGTACTCGCGCTCGCCCGGCACGCGCAGCGGCGCCCGGCTGGTGACGAGCACATGCAGCGCGGGCGCGGCTTGCAGCAGGAAGGCCACGAACTCCGCGGCCGCGAGCAGGTGCTCGAAGTTGTCCGGCACCAGCAGCAGGTGCTTGTCGCGCAGCACGAAGCGCACACTCGCGCGCGGCGGCACGCCGGGTTGCTCCTGCACGCCGAGCGCCTGCGCGACCGCGGACGGTACGCTCGCCGGATCGCCGAGCGGGGCGAGATCCACGAAGCAGACGCCATCCGGGAACGTAACGAGCGCCTCAGCTGCGGCGGCCAGCGCCAGCCGCGTCTTGCCCGTGCCACCCGGACCGGTGAGCGTCACCAGGCGGTGCTGGCCGAGCAGCGCGGTGAGGGCAGCCAGTTCCGGCTCCCGGCCGACGAAGCTGGTGAGCTGCAGCGGCAGGTTGTTCGGCCGCGCATCCAGCGTCTTCAGCGGCGGGAAGGTGGCCGCTAAGTCGGGCGCTTCGAGCTGGAAGATGGTCTCGGGCTGGCCCGCGCCGCGCAGGCGGTGCACACCCAGCGATCGCAGGCTGGCGCCCGGCGGCAGGCTGCTGCGCACCAGTTCGACCGTCG
>DATGEL010000105.1 GCA_035310145.1 Dehalococcoidia bacterium | reverse complement strand
CTCGCGGTGGGTGAGCTCGCGCGTGTCGCCGCCGCTCACCCAGCGGGCGTCGCCGGTCTTCGCCGCGATCTTGCCGTCGAGGCTGGCGGCGAACTTCGCCTTGACCAGCGGCAGCCCGGTGAGCCGGTGCTTGATGTAGCCCTCCAGCAGCTTGCGTGACTCCGCCTCGCCCTCGCCCAGTTCCACGCCGAGGCCGGCGGCGCGCAATTGCGCCAGGCCCCGCCCGCGCACGTGTTCGTCCGGGTCGATCAACGCGCAGTGCACCTCGGCGACGCCGGCGGCGATCAGGGCGTCGGTGCATGGCGGCGTGCGGCCCTGGAAGTTGTGCGGCTCCAACGTGACGTACAGCGTGGCGCCGTGCGCCGCCTCGCCCGCCGCTTGCAGCGCCGTGCCCTCGGCGTGCGGCGTGCCGCCCGGCTGCGTGGCGCCCTCGCCCACGATGCGGCCCTCGCGCACCAGCACGGCGCCGACACAGGGGTTCGGGCTGGTCGTGGCGTAGACCGAGGCGGCAAGCTCCAGGGCGCGCCGCATGAACGCGGTGGGTGGGCGCGCGGCGGTGCGGCTGTCAGTGGGCGCGGCCATTCTGCCAGTCCTGGTACGAGCGGCTGGCGGTCGGCAGCCGCTGACCCTGGTACTTGCTGCCCAGCGCCGCCGAGCCGTACGGCCGCTCGACCGGTGTGGACATGCGTTCAAACGAAAGCTGGCCGATCTTCATGCCGTAGTAGAGCGTGATCGGCAGGTTGGCGACGTTCGACAGCTCCAGCGTCAGGTTGCCGTACCAGCCGGGATCGACGTAACCCGCGGTAGCATGCACCAGCAGGCCAAGCCGCCCGAGCGAGCTCTTGCCTTCCACGCGGGCGACGATGTCGTCGGGCAGTGTCAGGCATTCGAGCGTGCTGCCGAGCACGAACTCGCCGGGATGGAGGATAAAGGGATCGTCGTCCGCGACCTCGACCAGCTCGGTCAGGTCGTCCATCGGCTTGCGCACGTCGATGTAAGCGTAGCGCGAGTTGCGAAAGACACGGAACGAGCGATCGAGGCGGACATCCACGCTGGCGGGCTGGATCTCGGCCCGCTCGAAAGGCGCGAGCACGAGCCGGCCGGCCTGCATCTCCTCGCGAATGGTGCGGTCGCTGAGAACCACCGTGCGCTCCTGCCGGCGACCTTACCGCCCGCGCCGTGATCGCATCGTAGCAGGGTATCGGGTCAGTCGGCAGCAGGCAGCCGTGCGTCAGAGCGAGTGGCGAGTGGTCGGAGGAGCGGGGCGGACGGCTGGTTTGTGCGAACACAGCCTGCTCAGGGTACGCTCTGCGCGGGCCGGAGGCACCGGCACCGCCGACTGGACGCCTACGGAGGGAAGCACGATGAGGCTGATCATCGACAAGGACGTGCCCGTGCCGATGCGCGACGGCGTGACGCTGCGCGCTGACGTGACCCGGCCCGACGGCGATGCGCGGCTGCCCGTGATTCTCGTGCGGCTGCCCTACGGCAAGTCGATGCTCTCGATGCAGACCTACGCCGAGGCGAACCGGCTGGCGCTCGCGGGCTACGCCGTCGTGCATCAGGACACGCGCGGCCGCTTCGCCAGCGAGGGCGACTTCTACCCCTTCCGCGACGAGGCGCAGGACGGCTACGACACAGTCGAGTGGTGCGCCGCGCAGCCCTGGTCCAGCGGCAACGTCGGCATGACCGGCGGCTCGTACTTCGGCGCGACGCAGTGGCTCGCCGCGACGGCAACGCCGCCGCACCTGAAGGCGATCTTCCCTGTCGTCACCGCCTCCGACTATTACGAGGGCTGGACCTACCGGGGCGGCGCCCTGCACCTCGGCTTTGCCCTGCTCTGGGCGCTATTGCTCTCGCCCGAAGCAGCGCTGCGGCAGAGCAAGGGCACGGGCGACGGATCGAAGCGCGTGGCCGAGCTGCTGCGCGCCGTGGACGACGTGCAGAACCTCTACAAGCGCCTGCCGCTGCAGCAGATGCCCGAATTAGAGCGCACGGCGCTGTACTTCTTCGACTGGCTGGAGCACGAATCGCTGGACGAGTACTGGCGGCAGTGGCGCATCGCTGATCGCTACGAGCGGATCGACGTGCCGGCGTTTCATGTTGGCGGCTGGTACGACCTCTTCCTCGGCGGCACGCTGGAGAACTATCTCGGCATGCGCGAGCGCGGCGGCAGCGCCGCGGCCCGCGCCCACCAGCGGTTGCTGATCGCGCCCTGGGCGCACGGCGCCTACTCCGGCGCGTATGCGGAGTACACGCACGGCAGCGCCGCGGACATGGCCTTCATGAACCTGGCCGGCATGCAGATCCGCTGGTTCGACCGCTGGCTGAAAGGCATCGACAACGGCGTCGATCGCGAGCCACCGGTGCGCCTGTTTGTCATGGGCGAAGGTGTCTGGCGCGACGAGCAGGAGTGGCCGCTCGCCCGCACGCGGTTCACGCCGTTCTACCTGCACGGCCAGGGCCGCGCCAACTCGGCCGCGGGCAACGGCACGCTGGGCGAGGCGCCGGCCGCGAACGAGCCGCCCGACGTCTACACCTACGATCCGCGCGACCCGGCGCCGACCGTCGGCGGCACGACCTTCCTGCCCGGCCTCTACATCGCCGCCAACGCCGGCCCGCGCGACCAGCAGACGGTCGAGGCCCGCCCGGACGTGCTCGTGTACTCCACGCCGCCGCTCGCGCAAGATATCGAGGTCACCGGCCCCGTCGAGGTCGTGCTCTACGCTTCGACAACCGCGCCCGACACCGACTGGACGGCGAAGCTGGTGGACGTGCACGAGGACGGCTTCGCCCGTATCCTCTGCGACGGCATCCTGCGCGCCCGCTACCGGTACGGATTGGAGAAAGCCGAGCCGGTGCAGCCGGGCGCCGTCGAGGAGTACGTGATCGACCTCTGGGCGACGAGCAACCTCTTTCGCGCCGGTCACCGCATCCGCCTGGAGATCTCCAGCAGCAACTTCCCGCACTTCGACCGTAACCTGAACACCGGCGGCAGGCTCGGCGCCGAATCGCTGGCCGAAGCGAAGCCGGCGCTGCAGACCGTCTTCCACGACGCCGCGCACCCCTCACACCTGCTGCTGCCCATCATTCCGCGGTAGAGGAGCGAGCCGAGATGGCGAACCGCTTGCAGGACAAAGTCATCATCGTCACCGGCGCGAGCCGCGGGCTCGGCAAGTACATGGCGCTGGGCATGGCGGCGGAGGGCGCCTGTGTTGTCGTCGCGGCCCGCACCGAGCAGGCGACGCACGCGATCCTGACCGGCACGATCTACGAGACGGCGCAGGAGATTGAGCAAGCCGGCGGAGTGGCGCTGCCCGTGCGCTGCAACGTGGCCGATCCGGAGTCGATCGAGTCCATGGTCGCGGCGACGCTGGCGCGCTTCGGCCGCATCGACGTACTGGTGAACAACGCGGGCATCCAGCCCGCCGGTCGCATCGCGACGATCCAGCCGCGGCACTTCGAGCTGGAGCTGCGCATCAACGTCAACGGGCCGTTCTGGTGTACGCGCGCCGTGCAGGAGCAGATGCAGCAGCAGGGCGGCGGCGCCGTGATCAACATCAGCTCGGCCGCCGCGAACCGGGAAGGGCTCTCCGGCCACTACGGCGTCACGAAAATTGCGCTGGAGTGGATGACCAAGGCCTTCGCCAACGAGCTGGCCGATGCCGGCATCGCCGTCAACGCGCTGAAGCCGCGCGGCGTGATCGACACGCCCGGCGCCCGCTTCGGCCGCGGCGGCAACGAGCCGCAGAACGCCGACCCGAAAGAGGACTTCGTCGAGGCGTCGGTGATCCTGGCGACCGCGACGCCGGCGACGCTGACCGGCGAGGCGCTGTTCGAGCATGAGGTGCTGGCCCGCTTCGGCCGCGGCGCCAGCCTCGCACCCAGTCCGCATGGATGAGCGAACCGCCGATCGAGCTCCGCTTCTACTTGGAAGGAAACCTCTCGCACAGGCTCGGATCGCTCTGCCGGGCGCGTCGCCGTGACGCCCTGCAACCGGGGGCTGCTCGCGGGCGGATATCATCCTCTTGACGGCCGGCCCCAATCCGCCGCCCCGATCTGCTTCGCGAGGCGCAGGCCGATTCCGCCGTGGCTGACGATCGGCGGCGCGCGAGCCAGCCGCGACCAATGGCGAACAACATCAACACAGGAGCCGCCGATGCAGCGCCACGACCGCGAACCCCAGCGTGTGCTGGTGATGATGGCCCACCCCGACGACCCCGAGTTCACCTCCGGCGGCACGATCGCGCGCTGGAGCCGGCAGGGAGCCTGGATCGGCTACGTCGTCTGCACCGGGGGCGACAAGGGCAACGAGAACACCGAGCTGCCCTCTGCCGACCTGATTCGCACGCGCGAGGAGGAACAGCGCCGCGCCGCCGCCTCGTTCGGGATCGATACGGTCGAGTTCCTCGGCCACGAGGATGGCTTCCTGGAGCATACGCCCGAGCTGCGCCGCCAACTCGTCGCCGCGATCCGCCGCCACAAGCCGGACACGGTGATCTGCTTCGACCCGGCCACGCGCTACGTCGGCGACGGTTACATCCAGCATCGCGACCACTGGGTCAGCGGCGAGGCGGTGCTGGCCGCGATCTACCCGGCGGCGCGCAACGGCCGCACCTTCCCCGAGCTGCTGCGCGAGGGGCTGGAGCCGCATGTCGTGCAGCAGGTTTACATGACCGCCGCGAACCTGCCCACGCGGTGGATCGACATCGGCGAGACGATCGACGCCAAGGTCTCGGCGATGCTGCTGCACCAAAGCCAGGTGCAGGACCAAGAAGGTCTCGCTGCCTTCCTCCGGCAGATGGCGCGCCAGTCCGGCGCCACGGCGCAGCCGCCCGTGGAATACGCCGAGGCGTTCCGGTACATCGACTCAACCGGAGGCTAAGGCTGCTTTCGCTCGAAGAACTCGCGCCAGAGGGCAGCCGTGTCGCGCCCCATCGCCGCGAAGAGGCCGCGGCCGGCGATCCCTATGGTGGCGACCGCCGCGACGGCCATCACGACGTAGACGCTCTCCTTGCCCTGTTCGGTCCAGTACACATCCTTCAGCGTCAGCCAGAGGGCGAATTCATCGAGCGTCAGCGCGGCGCTGATGCCGAAGAGGATCGCGACCGCACGCCGTCCCCAGGCGCGATCGTTGGTGAAGGCGGCGCCGATGTAGCCGGCGATGAGCAGCCCGAAGATGCCGAAGACCAAATGGTGGATGTGCGTACCGCCGTTGGTGCCGACGTTGTGAAACAGCCAGGTGAAACGATGGGCCTTGATGCTGGAGGTGATGAAACGCACGATGCCGAACATGACGAGAAAGCTGCTGGCGATCAGCAGGCGCTCCTCGCGGCACTGCTTCACCACGTGCTCTTGATAGAGATGCGCCAGCCGTTGCGGCGTGCCGGGCCGCAACGGCGCCGGCAGCGCGGACAGTTCGCCGCCTTCCATCGTCGTCCCCTGTTTGCCTGTGGCCGTACAACCCACTTTCAGACGGCTGACGCGCAGCCCTGCCAACAGTGTATCGCCGGGGTATCCCCGCCGAGCGGAGTCTCGTGCTGCGCGGCGCAGTATACTTCCCGGCAAGTGATACGCAGGCGAAGGAGGAAGGCGATGGCGGGCGGTCTCGCGGGCAAAGTGGCGATCGTGACGGGCGGCAATTCTGGTATCGGCGCGGCGACGGTGATGCGCTTCGTGCAGGAGGGCGCGAAGGTCGCGATCGTGGCGCGGCGCGAGCGCGAGGGACTGGCCGTGCAGCAGGCCGCGCTCGCCACCGGCGGTGAGGCGCGCTTCCTCGCCTGCGACGTAACCGACCGCGCGGCGCTCGAAGGCGTTGCGCAGCGTGCGACGGAGCTGTACGGCGGCGTGCAGATCGTGGTGAACAATGCCGGCGGCGGCGTCCCCGATCCCTTTCCACAACCGGACGACGACGCCTTCGAGCGCACGCTGCGCCTGAACCTGACCTCGGCTTACATCCTCGCTCGGGCCTGCTGGCCGCAGTTGATCGCCGCCGGCGGCGGCACGATCGTGAACGTCACCTCCCTGGCCGCCGTCACCGCCGTCTCGCCGCACCAGCAGTCGATCATGCCGTTCTTCCCCTCGGCGGGCTACATGGCTTCAAAGGCCGGGTTGGAGGGGCTGACGCGCTTCCTCGCCTCGGCCGGCGCGCCGCACAACATCCGTGCCAACGCGGTGCGGCCCGGCGCCGTGCTCACGCCGACGGCCACGCGCTTGCAGCCCGGCCATCACGTCTTCGAACGGGTGCACGATGAGATCCAGCTCACGCCCGGCTCCGGCGCGCCGGAAGACGTGGCCAACGCGATCTACTACCTCGCCTCAGACGAGTCGAAATTCGTCAACGCCCAGGTGCTGAGTGTCGACGGTGGCGCCGTCTTCAAGGTCTGATGGGCTCGGCTATCCGCCCGCCAGCTTCACCGTGTGACCCAGGATCCGTAACGCGTCCGCGGCCTTCTCGCGGTGGTCGCCCTGCAGCTCGACGGTGCGGCCTTTCACCGTCCCGCCGGAGCCGCAGAGCCGCTTCAGCCGCGCGGCGACCTCGGCCAGCGCCGCGTCGTCGCCGGGCAGGCCGGTGATCAGGGTGACGATCTGGCCGCCGCGGCCGCCGCGCTCGCGCGCGACGCGCACGATGCCGTCGCCCAACACCGGATGCTTCGTCGCGCGGTCCTTGCAGACGCAGGCATGCAGCGGTCGCCGGCAGTCGGAGCAGCGCACCGGCCGCCGGTCGGTCACGACGCGGCCGTCGGTGGAGTAGAGTGGACGACTGTCTCGCGCGGGCATCGACGGCAGCCTCCAGGCAGGACCTGTGCCCGATCGCCTGGAGCCAATCATTGCGCAACATCACCGTGGTCATGCGGCGCAAGCGGGCGATCGAGCGCGGGTGTGTGCCTCCAGCATAGCGCGGCGATTCGCGCGGCACACAGGTATGAGGGCCGCGGCTGCCGGCGCCCGGCTGGCGGCTGTCGACAGCGCTTCGGTACCCTTTGGCACGGAGGACCGAACCATGCCGCACGAACACGAGCCGCGACGGGCGGGCGAGGAAGGCCGCGACCTCGCCGCCGCCGACTATCAGCGCCGGCGCGCCGAGTTCTTCACCTCACCGATCGAACGGCTGGAACCGCGTGCCGGCGCCGGCGCTGCCGAGCTGTTCCGCGCGATGCAGCGGGCCGGCGGGCCGTTGCGAAATCTTGCCGGCGTCTACCTGGGCTGGGAGGAGATGCTCGCGCGCCAGCAGCAGGCGATCTGGCTGACGATCGCCGGCGCCTACATTCCCTTCGGCCTCGGCGGCACGCTGCGTGCGATCATTGAGCACCGCTTGGTCGACGTAATTGTGACCACGCCGGCGCAGATCACGCACGACCTCACCGAGGTGCGCGGCTTGCGCCATTACCACGGCACCCCGCACGTCGACGACAACCTGTTGCAAAGGCTGGACATCAATCGCTACTGGAACACCTACGGCGACGAGAACGAGCTGAACGAGAACGAGGACGTGATCGCCGAGTTCGCCGACACGCTCTCGCACGAGCGCGCCTACACGCCGAGTGAGTACTTCTGGCGGCTCGGAGCCTGGCTCCCGCAAAGCAGGCACGGCAGGGCGGACGGCATGATCACCGCCGCGGCCCGGCAGGGCATCCCCATCTTCTGCCCCAGCCCCGCCGACGGCGACATCACGACCGACCTGGCGCATTACCGCAAGCGCACGGGCCGCCGCCTGCTGCTGGATCCGGTAAAAGAGGCATTGGACACGGTGGCCGTGAACGCCGTGGTGGAAGACGCGGGCGGCCGCGCGGGGCTGATCACGCTGGGCGGCGGCGCCCCGCGCAACTACGGCCAGCAATCGATGGCCTGTGCCTACATGCTCGACCGGCGCGATCTGCAGAAGCATAACTACGGCCTACGCATCTCACTGGACCCGGTGGAGACCGGCGGCCTCTCCGGCTCGACCATTTCCGAGGGCAAGACCTGGAAGAAGTATGCCGCCGACGCCACGGTGGCCGAGCACTACGGCGATTTCATGGTGCCGCTGGTGCAGATGACGCAGGCACTGCTCGAAGTTCGTGCGGGGCTGCCGCAGCGCGTCGGACTGCGCGTGCGCTACGCCGAGGACGGTCGCATGTTGGTCGGCGCCTTCGGCGGCGCGGAGGTCGATGTCCAGGCCGTGTACGGGTACGCGTAAGGCGGAGGCCGGGGGCAGCAGAGCACAGGGACGGGAACAGCGCGTGCCAGATCTCGTGACGTTCATCGGCCTCGATCTGGCGTGGTCGCCGCGCAACCGCAGCGGGGCGGCGACGCTGCGCGGCAGTGCTGCCGGCGCCGAACTGGTCGATCTGTCGCTGCTCGGGGACGATGCCGAGCTTGTCGCGTACGTCGAGCGCGTCGCCGGCAGTGGGCCGGCGATCGTGGCCGTCGATGCGCCGCTGCTCGTGCCGAACGCCACGGGGCGCCGGGTCTGCGAAGCCGAGGTGCAGCGGGTCTTCGGCCGGTTTCATGCGGGGCCGTACCCGGCCAACCGCGGCCTGCTCGCCTTCAATGGCGTGGTGCGCGGCGAGGCGCTGGTCGCGGCGCTGGCAGAGCGAGGCTTCGTACATGCGGCGGAAGTGCCGGCTGGTGAGCCGGTGCGGCAGGTAGTCGAGGTCTTCCCGCACCCGGCGACGATTGCGCTGTTCGGGCTGGTGCGCACGCTGAAGTACAAGAAGGCGAACCAGCCGGCCCGCCGCGCCGAGGCGCTGGCCGACTGGCGCCGGTATCAAGCTTGCCTGCGCTCGCTGGCCGGCGCCGAACCGCCGCTCGCGGGCCATAGGGCGTTCCTCGTCCAGGACGTTTCAGGGCTGCGCGGCCTGGCGCTCAAGGGCTACGAAGACCGGGCCGACGCCTTGCTCTGCGCCTACATTGCGCTCTACGCGCACCGCTGGGGCGCCGCCCGCTGCCGCGCCTTCGGCGACCTCACGGGCGGCTATGTGCTCACGCCCGTCCCGCGGGACCTGTGGCCAAACGCTGCCGGCGGCGCGATCGGCGGGCAGCCAACGTTCGCGTCGCGGCGATGCTAAACCCGCCGCATGACGTGCAGCAGGTATTCTTCGCGGTTGAGCGGGTTATGGTCCGTCCGCGGCCGCGTCGGGATCACGCCACGGACCAGTTCGTAGCTGTCGAAGCTGCACTCCAGCACGCCTTCGCCGCGAGTCAGCGCCGGCAGCAGTTGTCGCAGCTCGTGCACCCGCGCCGCCGGGATCTCACCCTCCAGCAGGTACGTCGCACCCCGGAGTTCCTGTGTCTGCGGAACGGCGCTCAGACGCGCGAATGCGGGCGCCGCCGCCCCGAACGAATCTGCGGGAATCTCCAGCCGGAAGCGGTGCATCGGCTCGTAGACCGCCGCGCCGGCCTGTTGCAGCGCGCTGATCACCACCAGCGGAGTCAGCTTGCGGAAGTCTTCGCCGGTGCTCGACATGCTCTTGTTGAAGTACTGATGGCCGAGGCCGTGCTTGCCCAGGTAGCCGGCGTGGGTCATCGTCACGGTGCAGTCCGTCACCTGCCAGCCATGGATGCCCTGGCGCAGCGTGGCGTACACCGTGTCCTCGACGGCCTTAAAGAACGCCGCGGGCATCCTGCCGTGAACCGCAGCCGCCAGCCGGAACGCTACACCGCTGTTGATTGCGGCCGGCTCGATGCGCAGCCCGACGGTGGCGAGGAAGGGGTTGGGCGGCATGTGCATCGTCTCGACGGCCGCGCCGGCGCCGATCGGTCGTTCGATGCATATTGTGGTTGTGTCGCGAAATTCGACGGCGAGGCCGAAGTCGTTCGCCAGCGTGGCCCCGATGACTTCTTTCTGCACCTCACCGTAGAGCGATACATAGAGCTCTTGCCGCAGATCGTCCTGCCGCAGGTTGATCAGGGGATCCTGCTCGGCGAGCTGGCCGAGTGCGAGGTGCAGCGCGGCCCTGTCGGCCGGATGCCGCGGCATAATCACCGACTCCAGCGTCGGCGGGGCGAAGTAGTGCTGCGCCGTGGTCGTTCGCGGCCTGCCGATCTGGTCACCGATGCGGATGTCGTCCAGACCCCAGAGCTTGCCGATCTGCCCTGCGACGACCGCCTCGCGGCGGACGGTTGAGCCATGCTCGAACACGCTGATCGCGGTGATCTTCTGCTCGCTGCCCCCGCAGCCCGGCAGACGATCGCGTGTGCGCACGACTCCCGAAAACATGCGGAGGTAGGTGATCTTCTCACCGGCCTGCCCGCGCTCGACCTTGAAGACGGCGCCGGAAATCGGACCGTCGCCGTCGCCCTCGGCCGCGGGCAGCAACTCCGCAACGCCGGCAATCAGCGAGTCCACCCCCGCGCCGGTGATCGCCGACCCGAAGAAGACCGGATGCACCAGTGCACGCTTGCTTTGCGCTGCAAGCTCTCCCCGGAGCCGGCCGTATGAGACCGCCGCCGCGCCGTCGACATAGTCCGCGAGCAGCGCATCGTCGTGCTCAGACAGTGACTCGGACAATGTGGTCGTGAAGGCCGCATCGGCCGCGCCGTACGGGGAGAAGCTGGCATGCCGCGTGCCGGGCTGGCGCACCGAGCCCATGGCGACGACCGCCGGCGTCAGCTTCGCGGCGATCTCCCGCTGGACGCGCTCGCCGTCTGCGCCGCCGCGGTCGATCTTGTTGACGAAGATCAGGGTGGGAATGCGCAGCCGCTGCAGCGTCCGCATCAGCACGCGCGTCTGCGACTGCACGCCCTCGACGGCCGAGATCACCAGCACCGCGCCGTCGAGCACGCTCAACACCCGTTCCACCTCGGCGATGAAGTCCGGGTGGCCCGGCGTGTCGATCAGGTTGACCGTGACATCATTGATGACGAACGACACCACGGCGGACTTGATCGTGATGCCGCGTTGCCGTTCCAGCGCCAGGGTATCGGTCTGGGTGGTTCCCTCATCGACGCGGCCGATCGCGTCGATCACACCGGCCGCGTGGAGCAGCCGCTCGGTCAGGCTGGTTTTACCCGCGTCTACATGCGCCAAAATACCGAGGTTCAAGGTTCGCATGAAGCGTCATGTCCTCTGAACAGGTAGTGATCCCTATCCGGATGAACATGTGCGCTCCCATTTCCTTCTCCCCGAGCATCGCTGCGAACCCGCGAGCCGGCAGCGATGCGTGCATGCCGGCCCGGCCACGAGTCCGGCCAAAGCCGTGGTCTTCGGCGCTCGCTGTCGCTCGAAGTGTAGAGACCGCCGCACCGGCTGGCAACCGGTGTAGTGGTTCAGGACAGGTGAGACAGTGACGGGTCATGCCGGCTGGGTCAGGTGCTCCTCAGCGTACTTCGCCGGGGGCTTGTCGCCCAGCGCACTGTGCAAGCGGGCGCCGTTGTCGTGGCGCACGTAGGCCTGCAAT
>DATGEL010000104.1 GCA_035310145.1 Dehalococcoidia bacterium | reverse complement strand
TCATCCAACAGCGGCTCAAGCGGGCCGGGGCACGCTGGTCGGATGCTGGCGGCCAGGTCATGGTTGCACTCCGCGCCCAGCACGCCACGCAACTCGCCCAGGCCGCCTAATCACTTGACCCATTACAACTTGTCACACCCGTCAGGCGCCGTGGCTGCAAGCAGACGGTCTTTTCGTACTACTCGATCTTCACGTCGAAGGCGCGGAGCAGGGAGACCGCTTCCGGAAGGGAGAAGCGCGCCCCTTTGACGGCGTTTGCCGTGGGATCGATCGCGTAGTTGCGGGCGCCGCGCAGGTCGGCCCTCGCCAGCTTCGTGTGCAGGAACTTCGCGCCGCGGAAGTCGCTTTCGCCGAGGTCGGCGCCGGTCAGATCGGCTTCGGAAAGGTCTACTTCGTGGGCGATGCAGCGGCGCATCGACACGCCGCTCAGCACGACGCCGAAGAAGGAGCCGTAGCTCAGCACGCAGTCCTCGAACTGCACGGAAAGCGGCAGGCGCAGCGCCTGTGCCTCCGCCGGCAGCGTCCAATCGACGCCGCTCAGCTTCGACTCGCGGAAGACCAGCTCGCTCATGCGGGTATTGGGGAAGCGGGCGAGGCTGAGGTCGCAGCCCTCGAAGCGGCATTCGGCGAAGCGGGAGTGCGAAAACAGCGTCTCGTTGAAGCTGCAGCGCACGAACGCGCAGCCCTCGAACTCGATCGCCGTGCAGGTCTGCGCGACGGCGTCGAGCCCCGCGAACTCGCGATCCGTGTAGAGTTGACCGTCTGCGAAGGCAGCCGTCGTCACCGTCGCGCTCCGCCGCCGCCACAGGCTAGTGCACTATCGTGCCGATCGGTTCGATGAAGAGACGGATTACGCCTTCGTCGGGCCGGCCAAGCTCGGCGAAGGCGGCGCGGCTCAGGTCGAGCGCGTGGGTGAAATGCCCGCGGTCGCGCACGGTCACGACGATCGTGTTACCGAAGTAGCGCTTGCGCTCAGCCGCGGTCAGCGAGGCGTCCCAGGGACTGCCGGGCGCACGCCGGATCAGCAGGCGGGTGCCGAGCGGCCAGGCGTTGGCGGCGGTGATCGTCGGGTCGTCCATCTCGAAGGGGTGGCCATCGGCCATGATCCGCCCTTCGAAGTCATCGGCGTAGAAGGTGGCGAGACCGGTAATCGTGTTGCCGGCCGCGGGCGCCGCGACGCCCGACGCCGCGGCAGCCGGCGGCATTGCAGTCAGCCGCTGCATCGCCGTCACGGCCAGCGCGCCGATGCCGAGCAAGGCGAGCACAAGTATGCCGGCCGCGGCTTCGGGCGCTCGGCGCCGTCGTCGTTTCGCTCTTCGCATCGCACCGTATTGTCAGCATGTGTGTGCAGATGTGCAATAGCCGAGCACGAAGCAGGCGCCGTCGCGCGCCGATCGGGCGGGCAGCAGATCACGGGGCGGTACCCATGCCGGCCGCTGCCGGGGCGGTCGCTTCAGCGGAGGAGCGCGGAGTCAGCGCTGGCGGGCGGCGCGCTCGGCGGCCTTGCGCGCGGCGCGGGCGCGCTTGCGCGCGGCCTTCTGCTTCACGAGGCGCTCGGCTTCGTGATTCGAGATGAAGTGCCGGCGGCGCTTCACCTCACGCAGGATGCCGTCTCGCTGAACGATCTTGGTGAAGCGGGCGAGGAGCTGTTCTCCGGATTCGCCGTCTTTGGGAGTGACAATCAGCATGTGAGCGGTACGTGCTCCTTTTGTTGCAGCCTGTTTTGTTGCAGCCTGTTGCAGCCGGCATGGTGCAGCAGACTACCTGCCGGTCGCAGACCTTGCCGGCACGATACAGAATAGCCGCTGCGCCACCGCTTCGCAATCGCGGTGTGCGGCCTGATCCCGCGTCGCACTGCGTGGCCCGGCCTCGCTACAGGCGCATCTCTTGCAGATCCGGCGCGTGGCGCAGCGGCGCCTCGGTCAGCGCCTCGACTTCGGCCGCGCTCACGCCGGGCGCCAGCTCGCGCAGCAGCAGGCCGACGGCATCGACCTCGATCACGGCGAGGTCGGTAACGATCAGATCGACGCAGCGCTGCGCCGTGAGCGGATAGGTGCAGCGGCGCAGGATCTTCGGCCGGCCCTGCGGCGTCGTGTGCTCCATCGCGACGATCAGCCGGCGGGCGCCGGCGGCAAGATCCATGGCGCCGCCAATGCTGCCGCCGCCGCGCTCGGGCACGATCCAGTTCGCCAGGTCGCCTTGCTCCGAGACCTGCAGGCCGCCGAGCACCGCGACGTCCACGTGGCCGCCGCGAATCATCGCGAACGAGGTGTCGCTGCCGAAGAAACAGGCGCCGGGCAGAATGTTCACCGGCTGGCCGCCGGCGTTGATCAGGTCCTGGTCGAAGTCCTCCTCGCGGATGCCGCCGTAGCCCAGAATGCCGTTCTCAGCCTGGAAGATGATCTGCGTACCTGGATCAACGAAGTTGGCGACGAGCGTGGGCAGGCCGATGCCGAGATTGACGGACATGCCGTCGCGCAGCTCGCGCGCCACGCGCATGGCGATCAGCTCTCGCGTCAGTCCCTGCGGCACCGATTCCGCCCCCGCCTCAGCCGAACCAGCGGATCACGTGCCGCTCGCCCAGCACCACGCGATCGACGTAGATGCCCGGCGTGACCACCAGCTCCGGATCGAGGCCGCCGGCCGGCACGATCTGATTCACTTCGGCGATCACGACCTGCGCCGCCGTGGCCATCGGCACGTTGAAGTTTCGCCCCGCGCCGTGATAGACGAGGTTGCCCAGGGGGTCGGCCTTCGCCGCCTTGATCAGGGCGTAATCGGCGCCCAGCGGCCGCTCAAGCAGGTACTGCTCGCCGTCGATCTCGCGCAGCTCTTTGCCCTCCGCCACCGGCGTGCCCACGCCCGTGCGCGTGTAGAAGCCGCCCAGGCCGGCGCCCGCGGCGCGGATGCGCTCGGCCAGCGTGCCCTGGGGCACCACTTCCAGCTCGACCTCGCCCGCGCGATACTGCTGCTCGAACAGGCTGGCGCGTGCGCCGGAGGCGCGGATGGCGAACGACGCGATCATCTTCTTGATCTGGCGCTGCTCGCAGAGCACGTCGAGCCTGTCGCCCAGGCCGATATTGTTGGCGATGCCGGTGATGCCTTTCACGCCGCGGCGTTGCAGCGCGAGGATCAGCGTCGTGGGCGAACCGGCCGAGACGAAGCCGCCGAACATGATCGTCACGTTGTCCGGGATGTCGGCCACCGCCGCGTCGGGGTTGGGGAAGACTTTGTCGATCATCTGCCCGCCTGTGCGCCGCCTGGCCGCGCACGCTGCCTATGATTGGTCCTGCGATCGTGGGCCGCAAGCCCGTGTTCAGGCATCAAGCAGCACGGCCGGTGGCGCCACCGGCTCGTCGGAGACGGTGAAGCCGGCGGCGATACTGCCCAGCGCACGCTCGGCGTCGGCCTCGCTGCCGGCGTGGACCTCGAGCAGCGCTTCGCCGGCCTCGACCCGATCGCCGACTTTTCGGTGGAGGACGATGCCGACGTCGTGGCGGATCGCGCCGTTCTTCGCCGCGCGGCCGGCGCCCAGCGCCACGGCGGCCCGGCCGATCGCCAGCGCGTCGAGGCGGGAGAGATAGCCGCGCCCTGGACTGAGCAGCCGGCGCACGACCGGCGCTCGCGGCAACCGCTCCGGCTCGCGCACGTAGCCGGCGTCGCCGCCCTGTGCCGCCACCACCTCGACCAGCTTCTCAAGCGCGGCGCCGCTGCGTACGGCATACCCAACCTCGGCAAGCGCGTCGTGCTCATCGGTGCAGCGGCCGGCGAGCACCAGCAGCGCCGCGGCCTCGTGCCGGCAGAGTTCGTCCAGATCTGCCGGGCCCGCGCCGCGCAGCGTCGCGATCGCCTCGGCCAGCTCCAGCGCGTTGCCCACGGCGAGGCCCAGCGGCTGCTCCATGTTGCTCAGCACCGCCCGTACACGGCGGCCGGCGCGCTCACCGATCGCGACCATCAATTGCGCCAGTTGCTCGGCCGGGGCCCGGTCCTTCATGAAGGCGCCGCTGCCGACCTTCACGTCGAGCAGGATGGCGGAGGCGCCGCCGGCCAGCTTCTTGGACATGATGCTGCTGGCGATCAGGGGAATGCTCTCGACCGTGCCGGTGGCGTCACGCAGGGCGTAGAGCACGCCGTCCGCCGGCGCCAGCTCCGCCGACTGGCTGGCGATCGCCAGGCCGTGCCCGCGCAGCAGCCGCGTGAACTCGTCGCCCGCGAGCGCGAGGCGCAGGCCGGGAATCGACTCCAGCTTGTCCACCGTGCCGCCGCTGTGGCCGAGGCCGCGGCCGGTGAGCTTGGCCACCGGCACGCCGCAGGCGGCGACGAGCGGCGCCACGACGATCGTCGCCTTATCGCCCACACCGCCGGTGCTGTGCTTGTCCACGACCACGCCGGGAATCTCGCTGAGGTCGAGCGTGGCGCCGCTGGCCGCCATCTCCAGCGTCAGGTCGGCGGTTTCCTCGTCGCTCATGCCGCGCCAGCAGACGGCCATCAGCCAGGCGGCGAGCTGGTAGTCGGGAAGCGAGCCGTCGACGGCGCCGCGCACGAGCTCTTGCAGCTCATCGCGGGTGTGGCGTTGGCCGGCGCGCTTGCGCAGGATGAGATCGACCAGCTTCATTGCACAGCCCCGTGCACAGCCCCGTGCACAGCCCCGTGCCGGCCCGGCGAGATGGGCGCCTGTGGCGGCCCGTCCTCGTATGATAGGGCAGCGGCACGGCCGCGCTCGGGAGTTGAGCATGGCAAACACTGCCCAGAAGGCCGGCCAGCGCGATCGGTCCGTGGCCGCGCCGCTGCCGCTCGCCGGGCTGCGCGTGCTCGACCTGGCGACGGTGCTGGCGGGGCCGTTCGCCGCGACCGAGCTGGCCGACTTCGGCGCCGACGTGATCAAGGTCGAGATTCCCGGCCGCGGCGATACGCTGCGCACGCTCGGGCCGGTGCAGGGCGACACCTCGTACTGGTGGGCGACGGAGTCGCGCAACAAGCGCGGGATCACGCTCGACCTGCGCAAGGACGCCGGCAAGGCGCTGCTGCTGCGTCTCTGCGCCGTCAGCGACGTGCTGGTCGAGAACTTCGTGCCCGGCACGCTGGAAGGCTGGGAGCTGGGGCCGGAGGTCTTGCAGGGCGCCAACCCGCGGCTCGTGATCGTGCGCGTATCCGGCTTTGGCCAGACGGGGCCGTACCGCCGCCGGCCGGGCTACGACCGCATCGGCGCGGCCTTCGGCGGGCTCTGGCACCTGACCGGCCATCCCGAGAGCGAGCCGGTGCGCCCCGGCCTCTCCGTTGTGGATTACATGACCGGCATGCTCTCCACGATCGGCGCCCTGATCGCGCTCTACGCCCGCGACGCCGGCGGCAGCGGCCGCGGCCAGATCGTCGATACCGCGCTCTACGAATCGGTCGTGCGGGCGCTGGAGTTCACCGCGGCGCACTTCAGCAGCACCGGCGTCGTGCGGCAGCCGGTGGGCAACGGCGGCCCGGCCACGCCCTCCGGCGCCTACCGCACGAAGGACGAACGCTGGGTGATGCTGATCGCCGCCGACCTGCGCCAGTTCCAGCGGCTGATGCTGGCCATCGACCGCCCCGACCTGGCGGACGACGCGCGGTTCAAAACCAACGCTGCCCGTACCGAGCACCGCGACGAGATCAACGACGCGATCGCGGTCTTCGCCCGCGGGCACGAGGTGGCCGAGATCATGCAACGGCTGGAGCGCGCCGATATTCCCATGACGGCGAGCTACAACGTGGCCGATCTGTTCGCCGATCCACACGTCGCCGAGCGGGACGTGCTCGTGGACGTGGAAGATCCGCAGCTTGGGCCGCTGCGCATGCAGGGCGTGGTGCCGAAGTTGTCGCAGACGCCTGGCCGCGTGCGCCGTCCCGCGCCGACGCTCGGCCAGCACAACGCCGAGGTCTTCGGCGGCCTGCTCGGCATCGAGAACGAGGAATTGGCGGCGCTGAAGCGGGAGGGCGTAGTGTGAGGAGCGGCGCCGGAGGTCGCATCGGCGCGAGGCCATGAACCACAGAGCGCCTCCATGAGGTCCGGCGCCCGGCAGAAGGCTTCCGGCAGAGCGGCGCAGCCGGCGCGGTGCTCAGTGCCCACCGCCGCGGTAGAGCAACTGGTAGACCGCATAGTTCTGGCCAACGAGGCGTAGGTAGAGCCGCGTTTCAGCGAAGTCGACCGCCTCGTAGAAGCGGTCGGCGTCGCCGCCGGCCTGCTGCGCCCAGCGCGCCGCGTTGCGGCCGCCGGCGTTGTAGGCGGCGAGCATCTGCTGGAAGTCGCCGCCGGCCGCGCGCAGTTGCTGCGCGAGATAGGCGGCGCCCAGCCGCAGGTTGATCAGCGGCCGTTGCAGGTCACCCGCCGCGAGCGCGGGCAGGCCCAGCGTGCCGGCCACGTCCTGCGCCGTGGCCGGCACAAGCTGCAGCAAGCCCTGTGCGCCCGCGGTCGAGCCAGCCGCGGGGTCGAAGGCGCTCTCCTGGCGCGTGACCGCCATCAGCAGCAGCGGGTCGAGCCCGGCCTCCGCCCCATCCTGATTCATCAGCTCGACATAATCGATCGGATAGGCCAGGTGCAGCAGCGTGGGCGGCGCGTCCAGCGGTCCGCCCGGCTGCAGCCCCGCCAGGCGCAGCAGATCCGTTGCCGCTTCGATTGCAAGCGCCGTACGGCCGCGATCGGCGAAGGCCCGCGCGGCGCGGTACAGCGCCCAGGGCTGCGTCGCCATGCCTGCGAGCGCCGCGCCGAGCATGTCGCCGGGCGTGGTTTGCCAGCCGAGGGCGTCCAGTTCCATGCCCTCGGCCCAGTCCTGCGTCGTCTGCACAGCGCGGAAGGGCGCCGGGTCTTCCGGACCGAAGCGGCTCGCCAGCCAGGCTTCGACGGCGCCCCAGTCGGCGGCGGGCGCGGCGACGGGGCCGCCGGCCGGGCGCACGCTGCCGCCCGCGGCCAGCAGCGCAGCGCGCAGGCCGAAGTAGCCCGTGGGCTGCGCCGCCTGCGCGCGGGCGGCCGCGGCGCTTGCTCCGGCGGTGTCGCCGTGCGCCAGGGCGAGCTTCGCCAGCCAGAGTCCGGCCCGCGCCGCGTCGCCGCCGGATGCGGCGCGGGCGATCGGCGCCCAGATCGCCGTGGCGCCGGCTTCGTCACCGGCCAGATAGGCCATCAGCCCGCCCGCGAAGGCGGCGTCGGCCGCGTTCGCGTCCAGCGGAAACTGCTGCGCCAGGCGCGTGTAGACGGTACGCGCCTCGTCGTATCGACTGAGAAAGCGCAGCAGTTGCGCCTGGTACCAGAGGGCGGCGGGCGCGAGCGCGCCCGTGGGTTCGGCCGCATAGGCGTCGGCGTAGTCCGCCAGCGCCGTGTCGTTGCGGTCGTTGCGGTCGGCGATGCGGCCGAGATAGTAGTTGGCCAGCGCCGCGAGATGGCCGGCCGGGTTGTCGTCGAGCAGTTGTAGGAAGGCGGCGTGCGCGTCGTCATCGCGGCGGGCGCCGTAGAGCACCAGCGCCCGCTGGACCGGATCGATGGCGGCGCCAAGCGCGTCCAACCGATCGAGCGAGTTGGCCGCTGCCGGCACGCCGGGATAGCCCTGTACGACGCTCTGCAGCGCCGAAATCGCGCCCGCGTCGTCGCCCGCGAGGGCGAAGAGCCGCCCCGCCTCGTTCAGCGCCTCGACCCGCCGTCGGGCCGATGTCTGGACGGCCGCGAGCGCCAGTTGGTCGGCCGCGGCGGCGGCGGGCTGGCCAAGCAGCTCCAGCGGGCGGCTCGCGGCGCCGAGCGCGGCGCGGCGGACGGCGAGCGATGAAGCCTGCAGCGGCTGCGCCAGCGCGGCCAGCGCGCCCGCATCGTCGCCGTCGCCGTGCAAGGCGGCGGCCCGCTCGATCGCCGCCTCGCCCGCCGCCGCTCCGCCGCCGGCCAGGTAGACCTGGAACGACGCGGCCGCGCCCGGGTACTGCTTCAGGTCAAGCTGCGCCTCGCCGATCAGGAAGGCGGTGTGCAGACCGTCCGGTTGGCTGCTCGTGTTGCCGAAGTGGGCCATGGCCGCGCGCAGCGGCGCCAGCGCCGCGGACGGCTTGCCCCAGCGTTCCAGCAGGCGTCCCAGCGCAAGGTTGCCGGCGGCGCTGGTGGCGGGATCGGGCGAGGAGGCGAGCGCCTGGTACTGCGCCTGCGCGGCGTCGTAGTCGCCGTTGCGCTCGGCGGCGTCGCCCGCGGCCAGCGCGGCGGCGCGCATCGCCGCGTGCAAGGGCGCCAGCGGAACATCGGCCGCGGCCGGCGCTGCGCCGGCGAGCGTGAGCGCCATGAGCGCGGCCACGAGCACCAGTCGGTATTGCCACGCCGGCCGGCCGCCGGCCGCCGCGAGATGGCGGGCGGCGAGACGGCCACGCGCGCGGCGCTGCACCGGCTCACGGAGGCGCAGGTTCACAAACACCGCATACAGAGTACCCGTTTCAGGCGAACTGCATCGGGCGATCGTATGTCGGGTGCGGGGATTTCTCTTGCGCCGGCAGGCTGCCGGCGGCTCAGTCTCCGGCTGCCGGCGCTCCGTCCAGGCCGCGCGGCGTGCCCATGGTCTTCGCCGCAACGACGACGAACTGCAGGTCCTCCATACCCGTGTTGCGCACCATGTGCGGAATCGCGGCCGGGAAGAAGAGAAAGTCACCCGCGTTCACGCCGCGCTGCCACGGCCCGCAGGCGACCTCGCCCTGACCCTGGAGGAAGTAGTAGACCTTCTCGATGTCCTCGTGCACGTGCAGCTCGTTGGCGCCGCCGGCGGGAATGCGGTTCCAGAGCACGAATGAGAGCGAGCTTTCGAAGCCGGCCGTCTCGGCCTGGAAAATCTGGCGCACGCGCAGCTCGCCGCGCGACTGCCGCTCGGCGACCTCGGCCGCGGGCTGCACCAGCAGCCGTGACGCCGCGGCGCCGGTTTCTGGAGTGGTCATCGCGTCTCCTCTCGCGCTCTGCTCCCTGAGGGAGCCCGCGGCACTGACTATACACGCCCCCGCCGCGGCTCACTCGCGCTAGGATAGAGGGCGTGCGGCGCGGCGCTCGGGCCGGCGGCGCGCGAGTGAGACCTGGTTTCAAGTCCGGAGATGCGCTGCCATAGCGACGCTCAGGCGCAAGCCGCGGGCCGGTCTTGAAACCACCAAACGAAGCGGGGTGTGGCGATGGCGGACCTGCCGACCTGTCAACTGGGCCGCACGGGCCTGCGCGTAACGGCGCTGGGCTTCGGCGCGATGGAGCTGCGTGGGGCGCCGCGCGGCCGGCCGGTGCAGCCGGATCAGGCGCAGACGGTGCTCAACGCCGTGCTGGATGCGGGCATCAACTACATCGACACCTCGATCGACTACGGCCAGAGCGAGGAGTTCATCGGGCAGTTCATCGCCGGGCGCCGCGGCGAGTATTTCCTGGCGAGCAAGTGCGGCTGCCTCGTGGGCGCGCCGCCGGCGCCGGCCGGGCAGCGCAACCCGCACGACTTCAGCCGCGAAAACATCATCGCCGGCGTGAACCAGAGCCTGGCGCGGATGAAGACGGACTATCTCGACGTGGTACAGTTCCACGCCTCGCCCTCGGCGGAGACGCTGGCGCAGCAAGGCGCGATCGAGACATTGCGCGACCTGCAGCGCGAGGGCAAGATCCGCTTCCTCGGCATGTCCTCAACGCTGCCGAACATCGAGCAGCACGTCGATATGGGCGTCTTCGACGTCTTCCAGATTCCCTATTCAGCGACGGACCGGCAGCACGAGGCGGTCGTGACGCGCGCGGGCGAGGCGGGCGCGGGCATCGTGATCCGCGGCGGTGTGGCCCGCGGCGCCGTCTCGGCCGAGGGGCAGGCGTCCGACGCCGCGCGGACCTGGGAGCAGGCGCAGCTCGACGACTTGCTGGAAGGCATGAGCCGGCAGGCGTTCATGCTGCGCTTCACGCTTTCGCATCCGCAGCTCGATACGACGATCGTGGGCACGCTGAACCCGGAGCACCTGCTCGAGAATCTGGCCGCCGCCCAGGCCGGTCCTCTGCGGCCGGACGTCTACGAGGAAGCGAAGCGCCGCCTTGCCGCAGCCGGCAGCACGCCCGCAGCCTGAGGTAGATCGGCGTTTCAGTGTGCGCTGCCTGACGGGCGCTAGCCCCGCGGCGTGGAGGCGAGCAGGATAGCGAGCTTCTGATAGACCTCGCGGTTCCAGACCAGACCGCAGTGCGTGCCGTGGACTTCAATCCCCTGCGCCCGCGGGTCGCGATCGATGCAGGCGCGCCAGTCGACCACGGCGTCGCTTTGGCTGTAGAAGCAGGAGATGCGCACGTCTTGCGGCAGCGCCACGTCGAGCAGCGCGGCTTCGAGGGCGTCGTTGGCACGCATGCCGCCGCGCTCGGTCAGCAAGAGGTTGCCCAGGCTTGCCACCAGCGGATGCGAGGCCGCGCGCGGGTTGCCCTGCAGCGGCGAGCCGAGCGTGATGACGTGCGAGACCAGGTCGGGCCGCATCACGGCCACGGCGCGAGCGAAGATGCCGCCCAGACTATGGCCGATCAGCGTCAGCCGCTCGCCGCCCGCCACGAACTCGGCGCGGCGCAATAGCTGGGCGATCAGCGAGGAGGGGGTGCCGAAGTTGAAGACAATGCCCGAGGCCCGCGGTTCGTAGCCGACGCGCTGCAGCCAGCCGCGCAACGGGCGCAGGTATTCATCGTTGCCGAGGAAGCCGGGCAGCACCAGCACAGTGCGGCCGTCGCCCCGGGGCACGCCGACGCCGAGATAGACGGGGCTGCTCAGCAGGCAGGCAAGCTCGAGGCCGGCGGCGCTTTCGCCGCCCAACGGTGGGCGCGCCGTCTTTGATTCAGCATAGGGAACCTCGATCGGGGCGCCGCGCATCGCGACCATCGCCCGCCTCACCCACCTTCTGGTGTAAACGTATCCACGTTGTAACTCAGTTGCCATACTCCGCGCCATACGGAATCACCCACATAAACGGTTATGTTGCCAACACTTGTGCGCGCCCGGCTGGTTCCGGCCCTGTGCGCCCGCCCGGGCGGCGGTTCCAGCGCCGTCACGCCGGACCGTGCGGCGAATCCGCCGGCGCGGACGGGAGCGCGGCCGCGACCAGCTAGCCGTTCGGCCGGGTGATGGTCTGCCGATCCGGGCGTATGAGCGGCGCCAGCGCCGCGCCTACGCTTGCCGTACAACGAGACGGCGCCTGCCCGCGGAGGCCGGGCGCCGCTGGAGGAAGCACCATGGCAGAACCAGGAAACACGCTCAGCGCCTTCTCCGACGCGCTCGCCGCGGCGGTGGAACGCGCGGCGGCCGGCATCGTCAGCGTGCACGCGCGGCGGCGCCAGCCGGCCAGCGGCGTCGCCTTCACCGGCGGCGTGATCGTCACCGCGGACCATGTGATCGAGCAGGAGGAGGAGATCGGCATCGGCCTGCCGGACGGCAAGCGCGTTGCCGCGAAGCTGGTGGGCCGCGACGCCGGCACGGATCTGGCCGTGCTGCGGCCCGACGGCACCGCCCCGGCGCCATTGGCGCTCGGCGGCGCGGCGCGGCCCGGCACGATCGTGCTGGCGGTGGGCCGGCCGGGCGCGGGCGGGCCCGTGGTCTCGCTGGGCGTGGTCAGCTCCGTGAGCGGGCCCGCGCGCACCTGGCGCGGCGGTCAGCTTGAGGGCGTCATCCGCACCGACGCCACGATGTATCCGGGCTTCAGCGGCGGTCCCCTGATCGACGCCTCGGGCGCGATGCTCGGCCTCAACACCACGGGGCTTTCGCGCGGCGGCGGGCTCACGCTCTCGGTTGCCACGGTGCAGCGCGTTGTGGGTCAGCTCGTGCAGCATGGCAAGGTGCGCCGCGGCTTCCTCGGCATCAGCAGCCAGCCGCTGCGCCTGCCGGACGCGTTGGCGGGCAAGCTCGAGGGTCAGAGCAACGGCCTGCTGATCGTGGGCACCGAGGCCGGCGGACCGGCGGAGAAGGGTGGCCTGCTCGTGGGCGATATCCTGGTGGGACTGGCGGGCGCTGCCGTGAAGGACACGGACGATCTGCAGGCTCAGCTCGGCGGCGAGCGTATCGGCCAGTCGCTGCCGCTCAAAGTGCTGCGCGGCGGCGACGTGCGCGAGCTGAACGTGACGATCGGCGAGCGCGGCTGAGCGCGGCAGAGCCGGAGGGCGGCGAGACGGCGGGGCTCGCTGAAGGGCCGTCCGCCGCTCCCGGCTTCGGTTGGTTGAGGCGATGGTGAAGGATCTCGAACTGCCGCAGGTGGCGGGCATCACGGAGTTGCCGCCGCCACACGGCGCGGCTGCCGCCGGGGAGCCGATCGGCGTTGGCGTCGTCTCGCCCTACCCCAGCGTGCGCGCGGGCCTGCGCGTGCTGCTGCACGCGGACGCGGGGCTGGAGGTGCTGAGCGAGGCGTCCTCACTGGAATCGCTCGCCGCGGCGCGTCTTGACGTGCTGGTTGCGGATCTGCCGGCGCTTGAGGTGCTGGAGTGGTTTGGCCCCGAGGTTGAGGAGCACACGGCCGCGGCCGTCGTCCTGCTCGGCCCGGCGCCGGACGATGCCCGCGTGCTCGCCCGCCTGGCGCCGCGGCCCTGGGGCTACCTGCCGCGCGAAGTCGATGCGGCCGAGCTGGTGATGGCGGTGCGCACCGTGCACGCCGGCCTCAGCGTGTTGCACCCGGCGCTGGCGCCGGGGTTGTTCCTGCCCGCCGTGGGCGTGCGCAGCGCCCCCGCGGGCGAGGGCGTCGAAGAGCTGACGGCGCGGGAGCTGGAGGTGCTGGCGCTGCTGGCGGAGGGCATTCCCAACAAGGCGATCGCGCGACGGCTCGGCATCAGCGACCACACCGTGAAGTTCCACGTCGGCTCGGTGCTCTCCAAGCTCGACGCCGCCAGCCGCACGGAGGCGGTGCGCATCGGCGCTCGCCGCGGCCTGATCGCCCTGTAGCGCCGAAGGCGTGCCGCGCCGCCGGCACGCCCGTATCCTCGAACGAGAGGCCCGTTCCGCCGGGCCGGCCCCGCCGCGCTTAAACGACCCGCAGCACCCGGCGCAGACGCCGGCCGAGGCGGTGCAGCAGCCCGCCATGGCGCCGGGCATGCTGCCGTTCGAGTACCTGCACGTAGATCATCAGATCGGGCATCCGCGTCTCCTTTGTCCCATGTCGCATGTCGCATGTCGCATGTCGAACTTCACCCCTTGCAAAACGTGGACGGCCGCCGCGGGCGCTTCCTTGCGAGGAGTAACGTCCCGCCGCCGCTGGCTCGTTGCGCGAGCGCAACGCGTCCTGATGCCCTGAAGTGTGTCATCGTCCCGGCGCGGATTCCGTCAAGCCGTTCACAGATCGCGTGTGAAGCGCGCGGCCGCTGCGCTACGCTCGCGATCGATGGCCAGCGACGCTGCGCCGCCGACCTGCGCCGCCCGAAGCTGCCGGGAGCGATGCCGCGTATGAGTGAGCCGCCGCTCACCCTCACGCTCAGCGAGACGACGCCGAGCGATGCCGAGACCGTGGCCGCGGTGACGCTGGCCGCGTACGCGGAGTACCGGCTGACGCTGGTGCCGCCCAGCGGCGTCTTCAGCGAGGCGCTGGCGGACGTGCGCCGCGATCTGGCACACGGCGGCGGTGTGATCGCCTCCCTAGGAGGCGAGGCGGTGGCCTGCGCCCGCTACGAATGCGACCCCGCCGGCGGCTTTCTCTACTTCGGCCGGCTGGCGGTGCTGCCGGCCCATCGTCGCCGGGGCATCGCCGGGCAGATCGTGCGCTGGCTGGAGGAGCGGGCGCTGGGGCTGGGTCTGCCCGAGGTGCGGCTTGGTGCGCGGCTCAGCCTGCCCGCGAACATCCGCCTCTACGAAGGCCTCGGCTACACGACCTACAACTACGAGGAGCGTGCGGGCTTCGGCATCGTCTCCGCCGAGATGCGCCGCCGCCTGCGGCCAGAAATGCCTCGGCCCGAAGGCGGCCTGCTGGCGCTCTTCGGCGGCGCCGCCGGCGGCGGCAAGAGCACGATCGCGTCCGGCTGGTGCGCCACGCGCCCGCGCGCCCTGCACCTGCAGCTCGACGGCATGCGGGAGCTGATCGTCCAGGGCCGCGCCGACCCGCTGGCGCCCTCCGACCTTGCCGGCGAGCAGTATGTGCTCAGCGTGCGGGCCTGCATCGCGGCGGCCCGCCCGTTCCTCGAATCCGGCTACGACGTGGCGATCGACGACGTCTTCGAGCCGGCGCCCTTCACCACGCTCTGGCAGCCGCTGCTCGCCGGCCTGAACTGGCGGCTGCTGATCGTGCATCCGGACCTGGCCGAGCTGCTGCAGCGCGGCGCTGACCGCGGCAAGCGCGTGCCCGCCGCGATCGTGCGCGCCCAGCACGCGGCTTGCGAGCGCTGGCCGGAACCGCGCCGCCTCAACACCAGCGGCTTTTCGATCGAAGAGAGCGTGCGGCTTGCGGCACGGGCGATCGCGGCGGGTTGAGCGCGGCCGGACCTCGGCGCTGCGCTACACTGAGGGCCAAGAGGATCGCACCATGACGCTGCAAGAGATCGTCGAGCAACTGCCGAAGCTCACCGTCGCCGAGCGCCGCGCCCTGCGCGACGCCGTCGAGCGCTCGCTGCGCGAGGCCAAGCCGACGCCCGCCGAGCGCGCCGAGGCGATCCGTGGACTGAAGGGGATGGCAAAGCCAGACGCTCCCATTCCGCCAGAATGGGACGCGCGGGAGGGCTACATCGACTACCTCGTGAAGAAGTACTCATGACTGATGCCCTGCTGGACGTAAACATCGTTCTTGATTACGTCCTCGCACGAGCGCCATATCTCGCGGAAGCAACCGCGATCTGGGAGGCGGCGGCTCGTCACGAGTACACCGGGTATGTGGCTGCAATTACCCCGCCGACGGTGTTCTACATTGTGCGCCGGGAGCGCGGAAGGGCGGCCGCACGCCTGGCCATCGAACGCATCCTGGCGGGGTTGCAGATTTGTCCGGTTAGCGAACCGGTGCTGCGCGACGCGTTGCTGCTTCCATTCACCGATTTTGAAGATGCTGTGCAGTATGCGAGCGCCGTGGCCGCGAGCATCGACGTGATCGTGACGCGCGATCTGAATGACTGCCGCGGCGCGGCGCTGTCGGTGCTCTCGCCGGCCGAGTTCATCACGCAGCATCTCAGTGTGTAGGCGGGTGAGACGGAGGCAGCTCGGCGTGAACCTCGCAGAACTCGCTGCCGCGGCCGAACGGCTGCCGGTAGACGAACGACTGCAGTTGCTGGAGCGCATCGCCCGCTCGCTGCGCCGCGATCTCGGCGAGGCGGCCGCGGCGCTGACGCCCTCGCCGGGAGCCGCGTCAGTGACCACGCCGCCGGTCGAAGCCGGCCTCGACGACGCGGAGCTTGAAGAGCTGATCGCGGAGACGCTGTTCGAAGATCTGGGCTGAGGCGCAGAGCGCAGACGGCGATCGCTTCCTGTCACGCAGCCGTTCTGGCACGATGCACAGTGCCTGCCGTGCCGAGGCCGCGGCGTTCCAGGAGCAGCCGATGATCCAGCGTGACCGCCTGGTGCAAACGTTTCTCGATCTCGTGCAGATCGACAGCCCCTCGGGACAGGAGGCGGCGATCGCGCGGCGGCTGATCGCGCTGCTGGAGGAGCTTGGCGCAGAGGCGGGCCTCGATGCGCACGGCAATGTGCTCGCCAGCCTGCCCGGCCGCGGCGAGCCCGTGCTGCTTTCGGCCCACATGGACACCGTGCAGCCCGGCGAGGGCATCAAGCCGGTCGTGGAGGGCGACACGATCCGCACCGACGGCAGCACCGTGCTCGGCGGCGACCCCAAGGCCGGCGTCAGCGCGATCGTCGAGGCGCTGCGCTCGCTGCGCGAGGACGGCAGCGCCCACCGCGCCGTCGAAATCGCCTTCAGCCGCGGCGAGGAGATCGGTCTCGTCGGCGCCCGCAACCTCGACTACGAGCGCATCCGCGCCCGCCAGGCGCTGGTGTTCGACGGCGAAGGCTCCGTGGCGAACATCACCAGCGAGGCGCCCAGCCACCTCACGCTCGACCTGACGATCACGGGACGCGCCGCCCACGCCGGCGTCGAGCCGGAGCACGGCATCTCCGCGATCGGCATCGCCGCCGACTTCATCCGCGCCTATCCGCAGGGGCGGATGGACGAGGAGACGACGGGCAACATCGGCCTGCTGCGCGCCGGCAGCGCCCGCAACGCCGTGCCCGAGGAGGCCGTCCTGCAGGCTGAGCTGCGCAGCCGCGACACTGCGAAGCTGGCTGCCTTGCGGCAGCGTGTCGAAGACACGGCGGCCGCGCTGCGCCGCCGGTACCCCGAAGCGCGGCTCGATCTGCAGATCGCGGACCAGTACGGCGGCTACAAGCTGAACGAGTCGGACCCGCTCGTTGCACTGGCGATGGCGACGCTGCGCCAGATCGGCCTACAGCCGCGGCTGCTCGCCTCAGGCGGCGGCACCGACGCCAACGTCTTCACCACGCGCGGCATTCAGTCCGTGGTGCTCGGCCTGGGCGGTGAGCACTTCCACACGAAGGCCGAAACCCTTTCAATCCGACACATGCTGGACGCCGCCCGCTTCTGCGCCGCGCTGCTCGCCGGTTAGGCAGGCGCCGCCTCGGCCTCGGAGAAGATCTCCTCGCCGCGGTGCAGGCGCACGGCGATGCGCACCGTCTGGTTGAGAGCGCGGGCCGTGGGTGCGTGCGCCGCGAGGAAGCGCGTGACGCCGAGCAGGGCGCGGCGTGCCGCCAGCGGCTCGCGCTCGCGCAGGCTGCGGTAGAGGTGAAGGCCGGCCTCCAGCGTCTGGTACATGTGAAAGCCCGCGTCCTCCCGCAGCACGAGTTGGCCCAGTGTGGCGAGCAGCGGCGCGTCGTCGTGGCCGGCGGCGAGATAGGCGTCGATGACCCGTGCCGCCGGATCGACCTGCTGGTTGAGGTCGAACAGCGCCCGCAGCTCGCTTAGAAGCTCCTCGCCGTTCGCGCTGCGGCCGTTGCGGGGCAGCTCGTCCGGCAGGCGCGCGGCAGGCACCATCAGGAAGCGGTCGAGGTAGAGCGCCATCGCCGCGTGGTAGAGGCCGCGCGCCAGCTCCGGCGAAGGGTAGCGCGTGAGGGCGCGGAAGAGGGCGCTGCACGACGACCAGGTGTTGTGCACGCTGTCCCAGTCGCCGAACTCGTTGCTGGTGGGGAAGCGCGCCAGGCGCAGGGCGGCAGCGTAGGCGATCGCCTGCGCGACGGCGGCCGGCGCGGCGCCGGCGCGCAGCTCCTCCTGCACGGCGGCGGCGATCGGCGCCGGCTCCTCGCCAAGGAAGGCGGCGCTCAGGGCGTGCAGGTCGCGCACCGGGCCGTTTCCCCGCGCCGGCCAGACCGCGTCCAGCTCCTCCAGCGCCGGGGCGATCAGCGCGGGCAGATCGATCGGATAGCGCCAGGCGTACTGCTCCTCGCTGCGCTGCGCCTCGCAGAGGCCGCGGACCAGGCTGCCAAGGGCGGCCGGCGCCTGCCCTTCGCCGGCGTGCTCGAGATACTCTGCCGCCTTGGTGATGAAGTCCAGCTCGTGGCCGCCGTCGATGAAGAGATGGTCCGTCGCCGCGGAGTAGAGGAGGTCGAGCGCGGCGGAGACGCCCGCACCGGACGTGAGCACGGTCTGCAGCACACGCTCGGCGCCCTCGGCGTCGCGCACGTCCACGGCCCGCCGGAACCAGACCTTGAGCTGCGCGATCGGCACGTCGGCGGCGGGCAGCGCTTCCACGATGAAGCGCGGCGCCTCGCCCGAGGTATCGGCCGCTATGCGCGCCAGACCGTGGGTCAATGCCAGCGGCCGGTCTTCTTCGTTGAGCGCGGGCAGCACGTTGGTCACGGCGGTGAGGATCGTCATGCCCGAGCCCCAGCCGCGGCCGCGGTAGCGCAGGCCGAAGGCGCCGCCCTGCGCGGCGATCGTCTCGGCGGGCACGGCGGCGGCGCTGAGCGCCAGCACCGCCTTGGCCATCACCAGCGTGATCCCTTGCTCCAGGCCATCTCTCAGCCGCCGCTGCCAGTAGGCCACGTCGATCGGCGCCGCGCCGACCTCGACCAGCACGTCGTCGCCCTCGATGCGCAAGGGGTAGCTGCGCACGTCGTCGGCGAAGGGATCGAGCGTGCCGCCGCTGGCCAGGTCGAAGCGGGCGTGGTGCCAATGGCAGGTGAGCAGGCCATCGGCGACGCTGCCGCGGCTGAGGGGAAAGCCCATGTGCGGGCAGCGGTTGTCGATCGCGTGGAGTTGCCCGTCGCTGGCGACGACGGCGAGCGTGTGCCCGCCGGCGCTGACTACGCTGCAGCCGGCGGCACGCAGCGCCGTGGCCGACCCGACTCGCACCCAGCTCTCTTCCCGTCCGTTCATCGCGCCGCTCCTCACCGCCAGGCGCCGGCCGCCGCCGGTGACGGCCCGCCACGGGTTCACGATGACACGCGCGCGTCCGCCTGCCTAGCTGGCCGGGCGGACAGGGCCATTGCGCCATGCGTGGTCGTTGTTTACGCTGCGCGGCGTCGCGCAAGGGGCGAGAGGGGCCGGCCATGTCTCCGTTCGATGTCGCGGTGGTGGGCAGCTTCATGACCGACCTGGTCACGCGTGTGCCGCACTGGCCGCGGCCGGGCGAGAGCGTCTTCGCCAGCGAGTTCGGCATCTACCGTGGCGGCAAGGGCTGCAACCAGGCGATCGCCGCCGCCCGCGCCGGCGCCCGCGTGGGAATGCTCGGCCGTTTGGGTGCGGATGCCTACGGCGATGACTTTCTGGCGGCGCTGGCGGAGGAGGGGATCGTCGACGCCGGCATCGTGCGTGACTCCGACGAGGGCACCGGCATCGCGCTGCCGATCCTCGATTCCTCAGGCGAGAACATGATCGTCGTCGCTCCGCGCGCCAACATGCGCCTGCGGCCGGCCGACATCGAAGCGGGGGCAGACCTTCTGTCCGGGGCGCGCGTGCTGCTGTTGCAGATGGAGGTTCCGCTCGACGCGTCGCTCGCGGCGGCGACGATCACGCATGCCGGCGGAGGCACGGTGGTCTGGAACGTCGCGCCCGCGGTCGCCTTGCCCGATGCGGCGTTCGCGCTCTGCGATCTCCTGGTCGTCAACGAAGCCGAAGCGAGCGCCCTCTGCGGCGTGGCGACGACGGACCGCGCGGGCTGTGCGGCGGCCGCGCGGGCGATCGCGGCCCGCGTCCCGGCCGCCATCGTCACCCTCGGCGCCGCTGGCGTGCTCTACACGGCAGGCGGCAGCCTGCGCCGGCTGCCGGGCCACGCCGTGCCCGTGCTGGACACGACCGGCGCGGGCGATGCCTTCTGTGGGGCGCTGGCGGCGGCGCTGGCGCGCGGCGAGCCGCTGGAAGCGGCGATCGGGGCGGGAAACGCGGCGGGAGCGCTGTGCGTCGGCCGCCTGGGCGCCGCGCCGTCACTGCCACGGTCGGGACAGATCGAGGAACTGCTGCGGAACAGTTCTGCGACAATGGCCTGGGAGATCCTACATAACGGCCGCGAACTGTAAGACAACAGCAAGATTATGGCAGTCCATCCGCATTTTGCTGCGATGAGCGATTGACTTTCCCCGGCATTGCATCGGATAAATAGAATGGTCTGCAGCAGCGGGAACGTGGCTCCCGTCACGGCACGGCCAGCGCGGAAGCGAAATCATCGGCTGGACACCTTCGCAAGCATTACGTATGGAGAAGGTCTAGCTGGTGACACAACGGCCGGCTCTGGCATAGGCGGGTATGTGTGCGTTACTGCTGCTGGTCCGCGGCGTGTGTTGGGCGCGGCGTGTGGCAAGGACGGCGCCAAACTGCACAGAGGGGGTGCTATGGCATCACGCTTGACTAAACTGAGCAAGTGGCTGCTCATCTCCGGCGGCGCCATGGTGGCGCTCGGGCTGATCATCGGACTGGCCGTTGCCACCACGGGCGGCCCGTCCGTCTCCGCGCAGGCCTCGCCAACCGCGCGTCCGGCAACCGCGGCTCCCGCGACAGTGGCGCCGACGGTGGCGCCGACCGCAACGCGCCCGCCAACGGTGGCGCCGGCCGCGACAAGCACGGCGAAGGCGCCCGGGCAGTTGCCGGTCAACGGCGACAGCATGACCTTCCCGGCTCTGGCCATCGCCCTCGTGGGCGCTGGGCTCCTGGGTCTCGGCCTCTTCGCACGCTACGCCACAGGCAGATCGAAGGCCTAAGGGTCCGCGCCGTCTCCGATCGTCCCAACACACGGGCCGGGTGGTCGCGCCGTAGACCACCCGGCCTGCGGTTTTCCCGCCGTGCCGCCCTCTACACCGACTCTGTCGTGCGCGAGGCGCTCCGGCCGGCGTAGCATGGAAGCGGCGCTCCGGCACAAGCGCTGTATCACGGGGCGATCGGCGGTCTGGCCGCGCCTGTCGCGCTCGCAACGGATCGAACGCTCGTGCGCCGACTGCTCTCGCTGCTGCTCCTGCTCGATCTGCTGGCGCTCGCCGGCTTCGTGCGGCCGCTGCGCTTCAGCTCCCACTTCCCCGGTGCGACGCTCGCGCTGTTCGACATCATCGGCCACAACTACGGCGCCACCTGGCGCTACACGGCGCTCGTCGCCGCGCTGGTCGCGCTCTTCCTCGCCGCGCACACGCTGGCGGGTGAGCTGCGCGGCGGGCGGCTCACGTATCTGGTGTTCGGCGGCGCGGCGCTGCTCTCGCTCACCTACCTGTTGCTCTACCCGGCTACGTCGTCCGACCTCTTTCACTACGTGATGGAGGGCCGCATCCTCTGGGTGCACCACCAGAACCCGTTCACCGTGCCGCCCGCCTTCTACCCGCACGATCCGTTCTACCTGGTGAACGGCTGGGACATCGTCGTCTGGGAGACGCTGCCATCGCCGTACGGCCCGCTCTGGGCCGTGCTCACGGCACTGCCCTTGCTGCTGGGGCACGGCGACCTGCTCTGGACCTTCATGGCGTTTAAGCTGCTGGCGATCGCCTTCTACTTCCTGGGCGCGGTGGCGATCTTTCACACCGTGCGCTATCTGCGGCCCGGCAAGGAGTGGGCCGCGACGTTGCTCTTCACCTGGAACCCGCTGGTGCTGCTCTACGTGGCGGGCAACGGCGCCAACGACGTGATCATGATGGGCTTCACGCTGCTCGCGCTCTATCTCGGCGTGCGCGGACGCTGGAACGTCGCCTTCCCCGTGCTGGCGCTGGCCACGCTGGTGAAGTTCGTGAGCGCGGTGCTCATTCCCGTCTTCGTCGTCTATGCCGTGCTGACCACGCCCCGCGAGCAGTGGCGCGGGCTGGCGACCGCGCTGGGACTCTCCGCCCTGCTGGGGCTGCTGCTCTACGCGCCGTTCTGGCGTGGACAGCTCACCTTCACCACGTTGCGCTACCAGGCCTCGCAGTTCACCGACTCGCCCGGCGCCCTGCTGAAGACGGCGCTGGACAAAGTGCTCACGCTCAACGACGCGATCGTCATCACCAAGGTCATCTTCTTCTCGACGCTGGCGGCGGCCTACGCGCTGGTGCTCTGGGGCATGATCAAGCGGCGCGCTCGGCTCACGCCGGATGATCTGCCCAGCGCCTGTTTCGCCGTGATCTGCGCCTACCTGATGCTCGCCGTGTTCTGGTTTCAGCCCTGGTATCTGCTCTGGCTGATCAGCCTGGGCGCCCTCACCGTGGGTGTACGCCAGCGCGTGACCTTGCTGTTCACCTTTACCGGTCTGCTCACGCACACGGCGACCGCGATCGCCGCGATCGAGGGCTGGTACTACTTCTCGCCCGAGCTTCCCGGCCGCCCACTGCTGGAGATCGGCGGGGTGCTGGTGCTCGTCTTCCTGGCGCCCGGTCTCTACATCGGCGCTGCCCTGCTCTCCCGCACGCGGCAGGGCCAGGCGCTGATCGCCCGGCTGCCTCGCTCCGGCGCCGGTCCGCGCACGCCCGCAGTCGGTTCGGCCGGCGGCGCGCCCGCCGCCGGCGACTAGCCGGCGACGATGGCGAACACGATGAGTTACCGCGTGCGCGGGCCGCTCTCGATCGCGGCGGCAATCGCCGACCCTTCGCCGGCGCAGGTGACGCTTTCGCCTCGCGGCGACCGGCTCGCCTTCACGCTCGAACTGGACGAAGCGCAGCCGCTCTACCTGCTGGACGCCGCCGGCGGCTGGCCCCTGCGGCTAACCCCCGACGCCGGACGCTACGGCCGCCCGGCCTTCTCCCCGGACGGCCGACGCCTGGCCGCGGTGCTGGACAACGCACTGTGGACGCTGAACGACGGCGGGCTGGAGCGCACACGCGTCTATGCGCACCCCGCCGGCGTCTCCGAGCCTGCCTGGTCGCCTGACGGCGCCACGATCGCCTTCCGCTCGCGCGAGCGGGGCTGGGACCAGGTCTGGAGCGTGCCGTTCGCGGGCGGAACGGCGACGCGCCTGAGCGGCACGCCCGCCGACAACGGCCCGCCGCAGTGGTCGCCCGGCGCCCGTTTCCTGGCCTACACGTCCGTTCGAGAAGACCTGCGCGCCTCCGACATCTACACGGTCGATGCCGCCAGCGGCCGCGAGCAGAACCTCACCCCGGACAGCGGCTGTTGGAACACGGCGCCGGCCTGGGCCCCGAGCGGCGGGCGGCTGGCGTTCTTCGCCGAGCGCGACGGCTTCTTTCACCTGTACGTGCGATCCGGCGATGGCGAGGTGCGGCAACTGACCTTCGGGGAGTGGGAGGACGGCGGCCTGCACGCCAGGGGGCCGCAGCACCTTGCCTGGTCGCCCGACGGCACGGAGATCGCCTTCCTGCGCAACCGCGAGGGCAAGACGGATGTGATGGTGGTCGACGCGGCGGGCGAGTCGCTGCGCCGCGTCTCGCCGGGCGAAGGCAACTGGGGCATCGTCGGCTGGCTGCCGGACGGCAAGCGCCTGATCGCCACCTTCGACAGCCCGACGCAGCCGCCGGACATCTTCGTGCTCGCCGCTGACGGCGGCGCGGCCGAGCAGATCACTCGCTCGTGCGGCGGGATTCCCACCGCGGAACTGGTGACGCCGGAGCGGGTACCTTTCCGCGCCCGCGACGGGCGCACGATCTGCGGCTTCTTGTACCGGCCGAAGCTGGCGGCGGGTGAGCGTGCGCCGGCGCTGGTCGTGCCGCACGGCGGGCCGAACTCGCGGTTCCAGTTCGCCTGGCGGCCGCTGTTTCAGCTCTTCGCGCAGGAGGGCTACGCTGTCTTCGGGCCGGACTTCCGCGGCAGCACGGGCTACGGGCGCGAGTTCCGCGAGGCGAACTTCGGCGAGTGGGGGCACGCCGACCTGCATGACGTGTTCGACGCCGCGGAGTATTTGCGCTCGCTCGACTGGATCGACGCCGCGCGGATCGGCATCTACGGCCAGAGCTACGGCGGCTATCTGGTGCTCTGCGCGCTGACGCGGGCGCCGGAGCTGTTCGCCTGCGGCGTGGACCTGTTCGGCGACTCGGAGATCGCGGAGTCGTACCGGCACGGCGACCGCGTGGGGCGGCTCGACCTGCAGCGGCAGATGGGCGACCCGGCCGACAACACGGACCGCTACCGCCGCGGCTCGCCCGTCTACGCGGCGGAGCGGATCGAGGCGCCGCTGCTGATCCTGCATGGCCGCGACGATCGCCGCGTGGCGCCGCTGATGTCGGAGCGGATGATCGAGGCGCTGCGCATCGAGGGCAAGTTCTTCGAGCACCACTTTTATGACGGCGAGGGCCACGGTTTCCGCTCGCCCGCCAGCAAGCGCGACGCGACCGAGCGTACGCTCACCTTCCTCAAGCGCTATCTCAAAGGCGAGCGCGAGGAGTAGGCGGCGAAGGGCACCATCACTAATCGCGGGCTTTGCGCCGATAGCCAACAGCCGCGTTGTGAATCACAACTCCAACAGGGTACGGAGTCGCACATTGACCTGCCGCATGGTGGCCGGCGCCACGCGGCCCCATCTGGCGCGCAAACGCAAGTGTGAAATGGTTGTGGGCTGCTCGCAGAGGATGAAACTTGTCCGCCGGACACCACCTTCGGGAGGCCGGATCTCGAGGTGCATTGAACTCTCGTGCCGTTGTGTGGTCAGTGGCACAATCGTGAGCAGATTGGGGCCGCTGCTGTTGAACCAGTCGGCCGAGACGACAAGCGCTGGTCGCGGCTCCGCCTGTTCGTGTCCCTGAGCGGGCGGAGCCGGATCATAGACGAACCAAATCTCTCCGCGCTGTGGCCTGGGGCGCCCGCTATTCATGCGAGGCGTCTTCGTCGATTGGATACACCTCCTTGGGCCACGTCTCGATTCCCAAGCGTTCCCAGGCCGCTTGTTCCTCCTGATACTCCGTCCATGCGCGCGGATCCTCGCGCAGCGTGGCGTACGACTTGATGGCCTCGGCGATCAGCGCGGCCCGCTCCTCTTCACTGAAGTCGTCGCCAATGACCGGCCGAATCAGAACGCCGCCATCGAATTCTTCGGCCGTGACCGTCGTGCCCTCTTCGAGGCCGAGGGCATGACGGAACGTCGCCGGAATCACGAGCGTCCCGCGTTTGCCCACGCGCGTGGAAACCATGCCTCGGCTGCCGACGTGAGTCATCACTTCCGTCCCTTCGTCCGATACTCGGATATCAGAGTATCCGACGAAGGAGGGCACGACAAACCGCGCCGTCAGCAGCGGGCGCCGCGGCGCTTGGGGCCGAGGCGCGTGGCCTCGACCGCGTAGGCCAGCTCGGCCCAGTCGCAGAGCAGGGCGCGGGTGTCGCGCGGGTCGATCAGCTCCTCGATGCCGAAGGCCTCGGCCACGCGGAAGGGCGAGCGCACCATGTTGAGCTTGCGCTCGATCTCGGCGCGCAGGGCGGCCGGGTCGGGCGCGTTCGCCAGGTCGCGCCTGTAGGCCGCCTCGATGCCGCCCTCGATCGGCAGCGAGCCCCAGTCGCCCGAGGGCCAGGCCACGCGCAGGTTGTAGTGCGAGTGGTTCATGTGCGCGGCGCCGGCCACACCGTAGGCGCGGCGCAGCATGATCGCTGCCAGCGGCACCGTCGCCTGGTAGACCGCCGCCATCGCCGCGGCGCCCTTGCGGATCGTGCCCGCCTTCTCCGCCTGCACGCCGATCACGAAGCCGGGCTGATCGACGAAGTTGACGATCGGCAGGTGAAACGTGTCGGCGATGTCCACGAAACGCTCGAGCTTCTCCGAGGCGGGCGCGTCCATACCGCCGCCGTAGACCAGCGGATCGTTGGCGAGCACGGCCACCGGGTAGCCGTGGAGCCGGGCGAAGCCGGTGATCTGCGACGGTCCCTGGAAGCGCCCCATCTCGAAGAACGAGTCGCGGTCCACAACGAGCTGCAGCAGCTTGCGTGCGTTGTAGGGCCGGCGGCGGTTGCGCGGGATGATCGAGAGCAGTTCCTCCTCGCGGCGGCAGGGGTCGTCGTCGCTCGGGCAGCGGTGCGGCTGCTCCCAGACGTTCTGTGGCATGTAGGAGAGGAAGCGGCGGATCTGCTCGAAGGCGTCGTCCTCGCTCTCGGCTTCATTGTCCACGGCCAGGCTGCCGTGCGCGTGGATCTGCGAGCCGCCCAGCCCTTCCTTGGTGATCGGTGTGCCCATGCCCGCCTCGACCACCGGCGGCCCGGCGACGAAGAGCTGCGAGCTGTCCTTCACCATCACGGAGAAATGCGAGGTGACCACGCGCGCCGCGCCGAGGCCGGCGACCGAGCCCATCGCCGCGCCGACGACCGGGATCTCGCTCAGCGCCGCGATCACTGTCTCCCAGGCGGGATTGGCGGGCACATAGGTGCGGCCGCTGCTGCCCAGCGTGCGCACGCTGCCGCCGCCGCCGGTGCCGTCGACCAGCCGCACCAGCGGCAGCTTCATCTCCAGCGCCATGCGCTCCGAGTAGCCCTGCTTGCCGCCGACCGAGGCGTCGGCCGCGCCGCCGCGCACGGTGAAGTCGTCGCCGCCTATGACGACGCGCCGGCCGTCGATCCGGCCGTGGCCCATCACGAAGTTGGACGGGCGGAACTCGACCAGGTTGCCCTCGTCGTCGTAGCGGGCGCCGCCGGCCAGGGCGCCGACCTCGTGGAAGCTGCCCGCGTCCAGCAGGCGATCGACGCGCTCGCGCACGGTGAGCTTGCCGCCGTTGTGCTGGCGGGCGATATTTTCGGGACCGCCCATGCCCAGCGCCAGCTCGCGGCGGCGCGCCAGCTCATCCAGTTCCGGTTGCCAAACCATCGTTGCACTCCATGATGGGGCGGTTGCGCGTGCCCGCGCCGCTTCAGGCTCTGCCCCACCAGTGCGGCGCCCGCGGTGCGAGGCCTGGTGCAGCAACAAGCTCCGGCGCCTGCGTGAACAGCGCCGGCGCGCCGCCCGTGTGCAGAAAGACGACCGTCCTCTCCGCGCCGATGCGGCCCGTGCGCACGTAGTCGATCAAGAGCGCCATCGCCTTGCCGGTGTAGACCGGATCGAGCAGCACGCCTTCTGTGCGCGCGAGCAGGCGGATCGCCTCCGCGCCGCCGGGCGTGAGCACGCCGTAGCCCTTGCCCAGGTAGCCGGTGAGCAGGTGGAAGGGCGCCACCGGCTGCTCGCTCGGCAGGCCGAGCAGTGCCGCGCCCTCGGCGTAGACCTGGCGCGTGCGCCCTTCCAGCTCGTCGTTGGCCGGATCGTCCACGTTCACGGCCAGGATCTCGAAGCGCGGTTTGAACAGCGCCGCGCCCAATAACAGCCCGGCGTGCGTGCCGCCGGAGCCGGAGGCGCAGACCAGATAATCGGGCTCGACGCCGCGCGCCGCGAGTTGGTCGATCAGTTCCTGCAGCGCCAGCGCGTAGCCGAGCGCGCCCAGGCCGATCGAGCCGCCGGAGGGGAAGGCGTACGGTTTGCCGCCGCGGGCGCGCACCTGCGCCGCAAGCTCGGGCAGCAGCGCGTTGCGGTTGGGCACGCGGCTCGATGAGGCGAAGCAGACCTCGGCGCCGAAGAGCTGATCGAGCAGCAGGTTGCCCTGCAGCGCCGGCGCCTCGTCCTTCGCGCCGAGCAGCAGCAGGCACTTGAGACCGAGCCGTGCGGCCGCGGCTGCGGTCATGCGGCAGTGGTTGGAGTCAGCCGCGCCGGTGGTGATTATGGTGTCCGCGCCCTGCGCCAGCGCCTCGGCCAGCAGCAGCTCGAGCTTGCGCGCCTTGTTGCCGCCCAGCGCCAGGCCGCTGAGATCGTCGCGCTTGAGCAGGATGCGCGGCCCGCCGAGTGCCGCCGATAGGCGCGGCGCCTCGTCGAGCGGGGTGGGCACCTGCGCCAGCGGCACGCGGGCGAAGTCGTGCAAATGCATGACGGTTGCCATTCCCTCCGGCTCCCGCGGCCGCACGCGCCGGCGCCGCGCCGCGAGCCAAGTCTACCGTCCGGCCGCGCGGGGCGTACAGCGCCGCGGACCGCGACGGCTGGTGTACGCTGTGCAAACGAAACCGCACCGGCGGCACTGCCCGCGCATGGAGAGGAGCCGAGATGGCCGAAGGCGCGATGAACGAGTTCCCGCTCATCCTCGACGGCCATGAGGACTTTTTGACGCAGATGAGCGGCTATCAGGATGTCGCCGGTGGCCAGGGCCTCACCGTCGCGCCCGAAAAGGCGCCGCGCCGCCGCGACTTTCTCGCCGAGAGCAGCGATGGCCACGTCGATCTGCCGCGGGCGCGCAAGGGCGGCATCGGCGCCGCCTTCGCCTCGATCTGGATGCGCGACGAGGACGCCGAGCGTGATGCCCGCGGCACTGCCGCCGTGCAGATCGACGATCTGCTGCACACGATCGACCGTGCGGACGGCCAGGTGCGGCTGATCCGTTCCGCCGCCGACCTCGACGCCTGCCTTGCCGGCGAGGCGTTCGGCGCGATCCTGCACTTCGAGGGCGCGGATCAGGTCAGCGAGGACCTGCGCGAGCTGCGCTGGTACTACGAGGCGGGGCTGCGCTCGCTCGGCATCACCTGGAGCCGCTCGACGGTGTTCGGCCACGGCGTGCGCTCGGCCCGCGCCCAGCCGCCGGAGACGGGGCTGACCGAGGCCGGCAAGCACCTGGTGGCCGAGTGCAACCGGCTGGGCATCGTGGTCGACGTCTCGCATCTCAACGAGGCCGGTTTCTGGGACGTGGCGGCGATCTCCACGAAGCCGTTCATCGCCACACACTCGGACGCCTTCGCCGTCTCGCCGCACGTGCGCAACCTGACGGACGAGCAGATCAAGGCGCTGGCGCGGGCCGGCGGCTGCATCGGCATCAACCTGGCGAACAGCTTCATCCGGCCCGATCGCGGCCGCGACAGCTCGACCTCGCTGGCGATGGTGGCCGCGCACGTGGACCATATCGTCGGCCTGGTGGGCGACGCGCACGTGGCGATCGGCACCGACTTCGACGGCACCGACGTGCCCGACGTGCTGGCCGACGCCACGCGCCTGCCGCTGCTGCTGCGCGAATTGAAACGGCGCGAGTACAGCGACGACGCGCTGGAGCGGATCACCCACGGCAACTTCGCCCGTGTGCTGGGCGAGGTCTGGCGCTAGAAGCGGCTGGCAAGCTACGGTTTCCCGAGCGAGCGCGGCGATCGGACGGCGCGGAGGGCCGTGATTCTGCGATTCAGTGCGGCAGGAGCGTTGCGAGATGGAAGCGGGTGAAGAGCCGAACAAGGTCGGCAAACGGTATGTGTGCCCGGTGTGCGGCTCGGAGTTCATCGTGACGAAGGCAGGCACGGGCCAGATCCGGCCGCTGTGCTGCCACGCGCAGGTGATGGCGCCGAAGTGATCGGTTCGCGGCGGAGCGGGCGATGGCACAGTCGATTCCTGAACTGAAGCAGCGGGTGGAAGCCGTCGATCTCTGGCCGGAGAGCACGAACGACGACCGCTGCGACAACTGTCGCTTCTACAAGCTGCTGCGCGAGGGCATCGGCTACTGCGCCCATCGCGAGGTGGACATGGTGGTGGGCGGTCCCTGGTGGTGCAAGCTCTGGCAGCCGGACCGCGCCACAGAGCAGGCGCGGGCGCGAGCGTAGCGCCACCGTGGCGCCTGACCCAGATGCCGCAAGCGGCATCGGTCCCTTCCTGAAGCGGGTAAGGGGCTCCTGCAGCGTTCCTCGGTATGCGCCACGCGAGCGCAGGCTGGGTGTCCTCGCCGGACGCGCGGAGCACTTCACTCCGTGCTCTCCGCGAAGACACCAAACCCCGTTCCCCTCGTTCAGTGATTGGAACGCTCCAGAAGTCCCTTCCGGTGTCGGGAATGGACGGGTTTCGCCTGCGAAACCAGGGTGAGGCGCCCCGCTTACCGCGATCAGTCTGCGGCGTCTTCGCGCGGCGCCTCCAGCGGCGGGCGGTTGTCGAGGCTTTGCCAGAGCAGCAGCAAGGCGGCGCTGCGATGCGGCCGCCACGGCTCCGCGATCGTTTCCAGCTCCGCTGGTGTGGGCAGCGCCGGCAGGCGGTAGTGGCGCATCACCGCGTTGCGGATGCCGAGGTCGCCGGTGGAGAGCACGTCGGGGCGGGCCAGCGAAAAGAGCAGGATCATCTCCGCCGTCCAGCGGCCGATGCCTCGCACGCGCGTGAGCTGGGCGGCGACGGCATCATCATCGAGTCCCGGCAGCGCCGCGAGATCGAGCGTCCCTTCTACCACCGCCTCGGCGAGAGCGCGGACGTAGCGCGCCTTGGCGTTGGAGAGGCCGGCGCCGCGCAGGATCTCGTGGTCGGTGCGCAGCACGGCCTCGGGCGTCATGTCGCCAGTGGGCGCCACCGCCTCGTGCAGGCGGCGCATGATCGTCGCCGCCGCCTTGCCGGAGAGCTGCTGGCTGACGATCGCCTCGACCAGGTCGTGGAAGAGGCCGTGCTCGGGCCGCGGCGCGCGTGGCTGGAACTGTTCCAGCAGCGCCGCGAGCACGGGGTCCGCCGCGGCCAGGTGGGCGAAGGCTGCGTCGAGGTCGAGGGCAGCAAAACGGGGCATTGCAGGTACTCCAGCAGCAAGCTGCACGTCGGGAGGGCGCTCATTCCTCATTCGATGTAGTTTAGCACTGCTGTTCGCTTCGACGCGCGTTGACAGTGTCGTGGTGCGGGGCTATTGTCCCGATACCCCGTTCCCGCCGCCAACGCGGCGGTTTGGAGCGAAACGCCATGGTGACGGTCGATCCGCGCATCAACTTCGCCCCCTCAAGCTTCGATCCGGCCCGCGACCTGCCGCCCGGCTTCATGGACTTCCTCACGCCGCTGCACCGCGATCTGACGCCGCGCCAGCAGGCGCTGGTGCGGCAGCGCGCCGAGGTGCTGGCCGAAGCGCACGCCGGCCGGTTGCCGGCGTATCTGCCCCCCTCGGATGCGACGCGCGGCGACTGGCGCATCGAGCTGCCGGCGTGGAGCCTCGACCAGCGTAACCAGATGACCGGCCCCGCCGACGAAGCCGAGCTGGTGGTGAAGATGCTCAACTCCGGCGCGCCGGCGGTGATGCTGGACCTCGAAGACTCGATGGCCAACACCTGGCCGCACCTGCTGACCGGTGTCCAAAACATCCGCCGGGCGCTGCGCGGCGAGCTGACCTACGAGGACCAGAAGCGCGGGCGCGCGGTCGGCATCGAGCCGAGCGGCACCGTGATCTTCACCCGCGCCCGCGGTCTGCACCTGAACCAGGGCGGCGTCTTCTCCGGCGAGCTGATGGCGGCGGCGCTGCTGGACGTGGCGCTGGTCTGCTACCAGGCCGAGCCGGCTGCCCTGCGCCATCCGCTCTGCTTCTACATTCCCAAGTCGGAGTCCGCTCAAGAGGCGCTGTGGTGGCGCGACCTGTTCGACGCGATCGAGGAGGCGCGCGGCTGGCCGCGGGGCTGGATCCGCTGCATGGCGCTGGTGGAGGCGCACCCGCTCGCCTTCCAGATGGAGGAGTTCATCTACAACCTGCGCGGGCACATCATCGGCCTGAACCTGGGCCGCTGGGACTACATGGCCAGCCTGATCCACTTCAACCTCAACGATCCGGCCTGGGTGCTGCCCGACCGCAACACGATTCCGCACGACGTGCCCTTCTTCCAGAACCTGCGCACGCTGCTGCCGGAGATCTGCCACAAGCGCGGCATCTTCGCGATCGGCGGCATGACCGCGCTCTACCCCAGCCGCACGGACGCCGACCTGAACGCCCGCGCCCTGCGCGTGCTGGCGGAGGACAAGCACAACGAGGCCGCCTGCCTGATGGACGGCGCCTGGACGGGCCACCCGGACCAGAACGCGATCGCCGTGCAGCAGTTCCCGGCGCCGAACCAGTTGCAGGCGCGCCGGCCCGACGCCGACCTGCACCCGGACCTGCGGCCGCTGCCGACCGGCGTGGGGCGGCACTCGCTGCAGGGCACGCGGGCGGCGGTGCGCACGGTGATTCGCTACCGGCACGGCGTGCTGAGCGGGCGCGGCGCCAGCCTGCTGGATGGCTACATGGAGGACCTGGCCACGGATCGCATCTACCGGTTGATGCTCGCGCAGCGCGCGCAGCACCACGAGGTGGTGACGATCATGGACGACGCGGACCTGCCGCTCGTGCACACGCCGGTGCTGATCACACGCCTGTTCGACGAGGAGCTGACGAAGATCCTTGCGGAACTCCCGGCCGGCACGCCGGAAGACGAGCGTGCCCGCTACCGCGAGGCGCGGCGGCAGAGCGAAGCGATGATCGTAGCCGGGCGGCACGACCCGGTCTGATTCAGAACGGCGGCTGGCGGAGGGGGTGGGATTCGAACCCACGGCGGCGCGAAACCGCGACGGTTTTCAAGACCGTTGCCTTAAACCACTCGGCCACCCCTCCAGCGGCCCGATGCGCGCATGGCGCGCTTGCGCCGTACCATCGTACCGCTCCCGGCCTGTTGGCCCAACGGACAGCCGGCGGACCGGCCACGATTGGCCGGTCCGCCGGCCGTGCCGGATCAATGGCCGTTACGGTAACAGGTTGGCCAGGTCGTGCACGAAACTGTGCGCCTTCGGGCTGCCGAAGCCGGTGGCGAGGTCGTAACCGGGCGTGACCGCCATGCCGGCGATGCCGCTGCCGAACTCCGCGTTGTCCGCCAGCGTGACGGCGCCGGGGCCAAACGTCTGCGGCACGATGTCGGTGAAGTCGCCCGCCGGGAGCTGGTAGATCAGCGGGTTGAGATAGCCGACGTGGGCCTTGTGCGCCGCGTCGGCTAGCTGGTTGGCGAGCGCGACGAGCGCCGCGAGTTGCGGCGAGGCGGCGCTCGTGCCGCCGACGATGTGCCAGCCGACCCGCACGGTGGGGAAGCTCGTGTACACCAGCACGCCGCCGTCCACCGCCGCGTTCCAGGAGAGGTCCGGCAGGCCGCGGCGCCCCTGCAACAGGCTCTGGGCGATGCCGCTCTGGAAGGCGGGCGTGGAGAACAGCACGCTGCGGCCGCCGCCGCCGGCCGCCGGCAGGAACGGCTCATCCCACACGGCCTCGGTGCGGCTGCCGGGGGTGGTAAGGAAGCTCAGGCTGGTGGGGCTGGTTGGATTCCACGTCCAGCCGTACTGCAGCCAGGTGCCGCCCGCGGAGGTGACCATCGGGTCCGACGAGGGCCAGTTGACCGTCGGGAAGGGGAAGACGCGGCCCTGCTTGTCGCCGTTGGCCGTGCCGCTGTCGCCGCTGGAGCCAAGCACCGTGACGCGGTTCGCCGCGGCCCGCTGGTAGACCTGGCCCAGCAGTTGCACCTGCTCTGCGGCCGCGGCGTGGAAAGACTGCTCGGTCACGGCGAAGCTCTGGCTCAGCACCGCGCCGGGGAAGCGGCCGACCGCGATCTGCTCGCCCTTAAAGATGCCGGGGAAGCCCTGCACGCCCTGTGTCTCGGCCGGGTTGGCCGCGACCAGCACCAGGTGGGCGTCGGGTGCGATCGCGTGCGCCCACTGCAGGTCGAGGCTCGTCTCGAAGGCCCAGCCGGCCGGCGAACCGTTCACGGAGTTGTTGAACGGCGGCGTGCCGTCCGGATAGATGAACTCGATCTGCGTGCGCGGCAGCCCGAAGGTGTCGCTGAACACGTCGAGATCGTGCTGCGCGGTGGGGCTGCCATACGAATCGACGATCACGATCGTCTGGCCCTTGCCCGTGGTGCCCTCCGCGTGCAGTGCGTCCACGCCGTAGGCGGCGAAGATCTGCGACGGCGTGTAGCAGTGAAACGAGACGGAATGGACGACGGGGGCGGGCGTCGTGCAGGCGTAGGCCGGCCCCGCGGCGCCGGTCAGGTCGAGGTCGCTGTCGGGCGCCACTTCGGCCAGCGGGGCGAACTGCAGCCCGGCCGAGGCCGGCCGCCAGGCGGCAGCCGTGCTCAGCAGCGCCAGGGAAACGGCGCACAGCGCGAGGATGCGCCCGCGCCGCCAGTGCCAGGACATGAAACCACCTCCACGTGCAGTGTTGGGCAATATAACGCGGCGCGAGCGAGATTGTTACGAAACGGCGGCAGCCTGGCCAGCCGCGCCATGGCAGCCGGCAGCAACGAGCGCGGGGCCCGCGCGGTGGGAAGGCGGGGCGTGCCGCGGCAGCGGGCGGCTCACGCCCTTATGCAAGGCGACGGCGAATCAGCCAAGACTGCCGCCAATCCTCTTGCTTGCAATGTTGTTACTGCATTACACTGGCTGCAATATAAACGTTGCGGTGCGGTAACGTGACGCTTCACTACGACGCCCAGGGCCGGCGCTACATCGGCGAGCGCATCGCCGTGCCGGCGGAGGTCTTCGCCACGGTGCAGCAGGAGCTGGTGCGTAGCGGCGCCATCCCCGCCGACCGCGCCGAAACACTGCTGCTCAACGAGCTGGTCTGGAAATACGACCGCCGCGCCGTGGCCGTGGCGTAGCCCGTCTGCGAGTAGCACTGAACCTGCGCGGGTACCCCCGGGCGGACTCGAACCACCGACACGCGGTTTAGGAAACCGCTGCTCTATCCACTGAGCTACGGGGGCAGGGACGGCGTCCGGCGCCGTTCACCAAGTATAGCGGATGGCGACGCTTCAGCCCGTGGCGGCGGGCTGCGCCGCCGGCAGCGGCTTCAGCTTGCCGACCGCCGCGGCCGCACCGGCGTAGCTCCTGGCGGCAAGCAGGGCGTCCAGCTCGGCGGCGACGCGGGCGAAGATGCCGGTGCCCTCCTGCATGTAGGCCGTGCCGAGCTGCACGGCGCTGGCGCCGGCCAGCAAGAACTCGAACACGTCGCGGCCCGTGTAGGCGCCGCCCACGCCGATGATCGGAATCGCGCCGCCGGTGAGCGTGTGGAAGGCGCGTACGTTTGCCAGCGCCACCGGCTTGATGTATTCGCCGCCGAGGCCGCCGAAGCCGCCGCGCGGATGGATCACCGGCGTCTCGCTCTCGGCGTCGATCACCAGCGCGTTGCCCACCGAGTTGATCAGCGTGAGGAAATCCACGCCGCTGCGGCGCACGATCGCCGCCATGCGCTCGTGGTGCACCGGGTCAAAGTAGGGCGGCAGCTTCACGCCCAGCGGCCGCCGGCAGACGGCGCGCACCGCCGCCAGCACCTCCTCTGAATGCCCGAAGTCGTAGCCCACCTGCGGCTCGCCGGCGATGTTGGGGCAAGACAGGTTGACTTCGATCAGGTCGAAGCCCGCCTCCGAAGTCGCCCGCACGATCGTCACGTAGTCGTCCAAGGAGAAGCCGGCGATGCTGGCGACCACCGGCTTGCCGAACTCGCGCAGGCGCGGCAGCAGGCGGCAGTATGCGAGATAGCCCAGGTTCGGCAGACCCATCGAGTTGATCGATCCGAGCGGCAAGTCGGCGTAGCGCGGCTCGGCGTTGCCGGCGCGCGGCTCGCGCGTCATCGACTTGGTGACCACGGCGCCGGCGTCCGACTGCGCCAGCGCCGTGAGCTGCGCCAGTGTCGTGCAGTTCGGGCCGGAAGCGTTCATCAGCAGCAACGCGAGGCGCACACCGCCGATCTCGGCCGCAAGCTCGGGCATCGCGCTCCTCCCGCCGTCTCGTACCAACGAACAGCGTAGCAAATCGCCGCCGCGCGGGCCGGGCGCTTACGTCCTGCGCCGCGAATCGACTCACCGCGGGACGAAGGCGATCGGCACTCTCACGCGGCCCTGAACTCGACGATCGCCAGCGGCCCCGCCGGGTGCACCGCGGCCAGCTTCAGGCCGGCTTCCGCGCCGAGGGCGGCAAGCTCGGCCACGCCGCGCTCCTTGCCGCCGAAGAAGGCGAGCATGCGCAGGTCCATCGCCGTCTGCAGCGACTTTCCGTCCGCGCCGATCTTCTCCAGCACGAAGACCTTGCCCGCCGCACCCGCCGCCTCGGCGCAGCGCCGCAGAATGGCGAGCGCCGCCGCGTCGGGCCAGTCGTGCAGGATCGCCGAGAGCAGATAGCCGTCCGCCCCCGCCGGCAGGGGCTCGAAGAAGCTGCCGCCGACGGCATCGCCCCGCGCTTGCAGGCCCGCCGCCGCCAGCGCCGCGCGCGCCGTCGTGGCCGTGGCCGGCAGATCGAAGACCGTGCCGCGCAGCGCCGGGTGTGCCTGCAGCAGGGCGATCAGCATCGCGCCGTTGCCGCCGCCCACATCCACCAGGCGCCCGAGCGCGCCCCAGTCGTAGGCGCCGACCACGTCGCGCGCCCAGGCCGCGGCATCGACGCCCATCTGCGCGTCGAAGGAGGCGGAACGGGCGGGATTCGCCGCCAGGTCGTCCCAGAACGAGCGGCCGAACTGCAAGGGAAACGCCGACTCTCCCGTGCGGATGCTGTGCGACAGGCAGGCAAACGCCAGGTCCGCGTGGCCGACCGCGCCCTCGATGTCCAGCCGCTCGCGCAGGCCGGATGGATGATCGTCGCGCAGCGCCTCGCCCAGCGGCGTCACCCCGTACTCACGGGCGTCCCCGTGACTCAGCACCCCGGCCGTGACCAGATGGCGCAGCAGGCGCTCGAACGCGTCGGCGTCGGCGCCCGCCGCGGCGGCCAGCGCGGGCGCCGTGTTCGTGCCCTGCGCGATCCGATCGGCGATGCGCAGCGTGGCCGCCACGCGCAGGGCCATCGGCGTCACAAGGTCCGCCAGCTCCCAGAGGCTTCGCTCGCCCGGCACACCATCCTCCGATCCCGACGTTGCGGGGCACACCACAACGTCGAATGGTCTCACCTACGGGCGGACTGGCGCAGCGCCGTCGGTGCGACACTGCCGTCCACGGCGCAGCAGACGGCGGGGGGTTGGTTTGAGCGCAATTCAACCGGCCGGTCACGAAAATAGGGCCGCATCCGCAATGGCGGAAACGACCCCAATCGACGTGACTCCCGCGGTGAACAGCTCGGTGGAGATAGGGGGATTCGAACCCCCGACCTCTGCGATGCGAACGCAGCGCTCTCCCAGTTGAGCTATATCCCCATGCGCCGCGGCCCGATGCCGCCCGAAGATCGTAGCAGCGGCCGCAAAACGGTGTCAAGGAAAGTCGTGTCTCAAGGAACGGGCGCGGCCAGTGGCTCGGCCAGCAGGTCGTAGGGCATGGCGCCGGTGATGCGCACGGGCACGCGGCTGCCCGGCTCAAGCTCGCCGTGCACCAGCACCACGCCGTCCACCTCCGGCGCGTCGCGGGAGCCGCGGCCGACGGAGATCACCTCGCCGCCGTCCTGCTGCCGCTGCGCTGCCTCGATCAGCACCGTCATCTCGCTGCCGACCAGCGCCTTGTGCTTCTCGTGCGAGATGCCCTGCTGCTGGGCCATCAGCTCGTCGCGGCGGCGCCTTTTCACCCGCTCGGCGATCTGCCCGGGCATGGCGGCGGCGGGGGTGCCCTCCTGCGGCGAGTAGGTGAAGACGCCGACGTGGTCGAAGCGCGCCTCCTCGACGAACGCCTGCAGCTCGGCAAACTCGGCCCGCGTCTCGCCGGGAAAGCCGACGATCAGCGAGGTGCGCAGCGCAATTTCGGGCATCGCCGCGCGCAGCTCGGCCAGCGTGCGGCGCACCATCACCATGTTGCTCGGCCGCTGCATGCGGCGCAGCAGGGCGACGCTGCCGTGCTGCAGAGGCATGTCGAGATAGGGCACGACGGTCGGCAGCTCGGCCATCGCCCGGATCAGCGGCTCGCGCACGCGGCCGGGATAGGCGTACATGATGCGCAGCCAAGGCTGCTCGGGCAGCGATTCCGCCAGCAGGCGCAGCAGATCGGCGAGGCCGTCGCGCCGGCCCAGGTCTTCGCCCCAGGCCGTGCTGTCCTGCGCCACCAGCACCAGCTCGCGCGCCCCTTCCGCCACCAGCCGCCGCGCCTCGGCCACGATCGCGCCGGCGCCGAGGCTGGTGAAGCGGCCCTTGATCTTCGGGATGATGCAGAAGGTGCAGGGCGCGTCGCAGCCGTCGGAGATCTTCAGATAGGCGCTGGTGCGGTGGCGCATGGGCGATGCGGTCAGGGGGATGTCCCACGGCGCCGCGGCTTCGCCCTCGGCCAGCGCCGCCACCTGCTGCCACTGCTCGACGCCGAAGACGTGATCGACCTCCGGGATCTCCCGCGCGACCTCGTCGCCGTAGAGCTGCGTCATACAGCCGGCGGCGATCAGCCGCTGGCCCGGTTTCTTGATCGCGGCCAGCCGCAGGATCGTGTCCACCGATTCCTCTTTGGAGGCGTCGATGAAGCCGCAGGTGTTAACGATCAGCAGATCGGCGTCGGAGGGCCGTGGCGTGGGTACGTGGCGGCGGGCCAGCAGCAGCCGCTCCAGCCGCTCGGAGTCGACCGTGTTCTTGGGGCAGCCCAGGGTGACAAGGTGATAGCGCACGCGTTCGTCCGTTCTCTGCTGCCGATCAGCGTACCGTGCGGGGCGTCGCCGTGGCACGGGGCGTCGCCGTGGCACGGGGCGTGGCGCCCGGCTGCGGCGTCGGCGTGGCAGCGGCCGCGGCGCCGTTGACGATCAGGGAGATGGCGGAGTTGGTGGTGATCGCGGTGCCGGGCGAGGGATCCTGGCGCAGCACGGCATCAGGGGCCGCGGCGGCATTGGCGCTGCTTACTCCGACCACCAGCGGCGTCACCCCGGCCTGCTGCAACTGCGCGAGCGCCTCTTGTCGAGTCTTGCCGACCAGGTTCGGCATCTTGCCGGCGCTGCGCGGCGGCGCCGTCGGGCTGGCGGCGGGCTGGTTGCCGCCGGCGGGCCGGGAGGCGCTGGGCCGGTTGGCGCTGCCGCCTGGCGCGGACGCGCCGCCGGCGCGCGAGGCGATCAGGGCGATCAGCAACATAGCCACGACGGCGACGACCACCGCGAGAAGGGCGGGTGCGGCGGAAGTCTGCCCGCCACGCGGACCGGCGCCGCGCGAGAGCGGGCCGGGCGCCGCGCCGCCGCGCGAGCCGAACGGCCGGCGAATGCCGGAGCGATCCGACGGGCCGCGCGTGCGCAGCGGCCCCGTGCGCCGCTCGAACTCGCTGCGCCCGGTTTCGGGCGCTGGCTCCGGCCGTGCCGGCTGCTGATCGGCGTTCCCCGGCCAGAGGTCGGCCATCTCGTCCGGGTCGAGGCCGAGGTACTGGCTGTAGTTGCGCAGGAAGCCACGCGCGAAAACAGGAGCCGGAAAGACGCTGAAGTCCTCGTCTTCGAGCCCCTGCAGGTAGCGGCGGGCGATGTGCGTCACCCGCTCGGCTTCCTCCAGGGAGACGCCGCGCGCCGCGCGCGTTTGCTGGAGGATCGCTCCCAGGCCGGTCATCCGCGCTCCGGACTCGGTACTGGACCGGGCGCCGTGGATCAGGCCTGCGGCGCCTTGGCCGCGTTGAGCTTGCGCATCAGCCGCGACTTGCGTCGCGCGGCGTTGTTCTTGTGAATGATGCCCTTCTGCGCTGCCTTGTCCAGGGCGCGCAGGGCGAGGTGCACCGTCGTCTCCGCATCGGCCATCTCGCCGCCGGCGATCTGCCGTTCCGCGCGGTGGACGTAGGTCTTGATCGTGCTGGTTGCGGCACGGTTGCGCAGGCGGCGCTTCAGCGCCTGCCGCATGCGTTTTGCCGCCGATCGCGTGTTCGGCAAGGTCGCTCCCCCACTGCCGCGCTGCCCGCGGGCCGCCCAGCGGCGCGCAGCGTGCAGCCGCAGCCCGTTCACTTTACCCGACAATTGCAGCAATCATACGAAGCGGCATCGGCTGTGTCCAGCGAGCGCGAACGGCGCCATCAGGCTCGCCGAAGGCGCGTTGACGCGGCGCTCCGGCGGGCGTAGCGTCGGGACGGGGCAATGGCCCGGCGGAGGCGGCGATGCGCATCGTGCTGATCGGTCAGCAGGCGTTCGGCGAGAGCGTGCTCACGCGGCTGCGCGAGGCGGGGCACGACGTCGCCGGCGTCTGCGCCCCGGCGACGAAAGAGGGCGCCCGCCCCGATCCGCTGCGCGCCGCCGCCGAGGCCGCCGGCCTGCCCGTGCTGGAGACGCGACGCCTGCGCCGCCCCGAGGTCTTCGAGCAGTACGCGGCGCTGAAACCGGACCTCAACGTGATGGCCTTCGTCACCGACATCATCCGCGAGAACGTGCTGACGCTGCCGGCGCAGGGCACGATCCAGTATCACCCTTCGCTACTGCCCCGTCACCGCGGCATCTCCTCGATCAACTGGGCGATCATCCAGGGCGACGCCGTGACCGGCCTGACCGTCTTCTGGGTCGATGCCGGCATCGACACCGGGCCGATCCTGTTGCAGAAGGAGGTCCCGGTCGGACCAGACGACACGGTCGGCTCGATCTACTTCAACAAGCTCTTCCCGATCGGCGTGGACGCGATGGTCGAGGCGATCGACCTGGTGAAGGCCGGCACGGCGCCGAAGATCGTGCAGGACGAGAGCAAGGCGACCTACGAGCCGCCCTGCAGCGAAGAGCATACGCGGATCGACTGGCAGGCGCCGGCAGACACGACCTACAACCTGATTCGTGGCAGCAACCCGCAGCCCGGCGCCGTCACCAGCCTGGGCGGCGCCAGGCTTAAGCTGTTCGACGTGGAGCGCGTGCCCGGAGCAGGCGGCGCGCCCGGCTCCGTGCTGGCGGTGGAAGACGCGGGCGTGCTCGTAGCCATGCGCGAGGGCGCGGTGCGGCTCAAGCGCGTGACGCCGGAGGGCCAGGGCAAGATCGCGGCGGCGGACTGGGCGCGGGCCACGGGCCTTGCGCCCGGCGCCCGACTGGGCGGGTAGTCCAATGGCGCCGCACACCTGCCACGTCTGTTCAACCGTCATCGATGAAGGCGCCGGCGTGCCCTGCACCTCCTGCGACGGCTGGTTTCATCTGCCGCTGAACACCAGCACCGCCGGCGCCGTTTGCGGCCGGCGCACACTCAATTACACCGCCGAGGGCGCCTGCGGCGTGCTCTACGTCTGCGCTCCCTGCGAGGCGCGGCTGGCCAGGCAGTACGGCACGACGGGCGTGGCAGAACGCTGAACGCCGCCCCGCTCAGTAGTTGATGCGGCGGCGCAGGCCGTCGGCCTTGACCACGGTGATGCGCTGCCGCCCGAGCGTGATCAGCCCGGACTCCTGGAAGCGGCGCAGGCACTGGTTTACGCTCTCGCGCGTGGCGCCCACCATCGAGCCGAGCTCCGCCTGGCTCAGGTTCAGCTCGATGCGCCGGCCCTCCGGCGTGTCGGCGCCGTGGGAGTCGGCCAGCTCCAGCAGCCGCTTGGCGATGCGCGCGTCCAGGTTGAGGAAGACGATGTCGGCGACATCGCTGGTCAGCCGGCGGATCTGGGCCGCGAGCACGCTGAAGATCTGGCGCGAGACGCTGGGAAAGCGATCGATGATCGCGAAGAAGTCGTCGCGATTGAGGTTGAGCGTCAGCGTCTGCTCCATCGCCACGATGTCGGCCGAGCGCGGCATGTCGTCGAACAGCGCCAGCTCGCCGAAGAACTCGCTCGGCCCCAGCACTGCCAGCAGCGCCTCCTGCCCCTGCTCCGAGACGGAGACGACCTTCACCCGGCCCGATTCGATCACGCAGAGCGCACGGCCAGGGTCGCCCTCGTGGAAGATCACCTCGCCGTTGTTGAAACGGCGGCGCCGAACCTTGCCCGCGATCGCCTCGATCACGGCGGGCGGAAGGTTGGCGAAGAGGGGGACAGCCGTCAACGCGCGGACGGTGTGATCGCTCTGCACTGCGGTGCTGCTCCTCGGCGGCGGGCGCCGCTGCGCCTCGTGTCTCAAGCGGGCGCTGCCGCGTCCTGCTCGCTGGCTTACTCTACACGGCGCGGGCCGGCTCTGTCAGGTCCGTGTGGCGCGAGCGCAACGTTTCGGCCGCGTTGACCGTGCCGCGGCTGTGCCGCTAGCATGGCCGGCAACTGCGCCTACACGGTGAGCGATGCAGCCCGATGCGACGATCGTGGCCGCCGGCCCGACGAGCAGTGCGGTCGTCGCGGTCGCACCGCGGCCGCGGCTGTGGTCGGTTTCGCTGGCGCTGCTGTTCGGCGTCGTCCACCTCTACTTCCTCAGCTTCGCGCTCTACTTCGCCGCCCTGCCTTTGTACGTGAAGGGCGCGCCGCGCTGGCAGATCGGCCTGGTGGTAGGGGTGCCGTTCATCGCGTCGATGCTGTTGCGCCTGCACACCGGGCGCATCGTCGATCGCCTCGGCCGCCGCCGGTTGCTGGCTGCGGGCGCGGCGGGCTGCGCCCTCGCCTCGCTGCTGCAGGCCGTCAGCGCCGATGTCTGGTATCTCTCGGCGGTGCGGGCGCTGTACGGCATCACGGCCGCCTTCTTGACGACCGCAATCATGGCCTCGCTCGCCGACGTGCTGCCGGCGCCGCGGCGCGGCGAAGGCATGGGCTGGTATGGTGTCGTCTACACCAGCACCAGCCTCTACGGCCCGGCGCTTGGTCTCTGGCTGGCGCAGGCGTTCGGCTACGGCGCCTTCTTCGGCGCCGGTGTCCTGCTCAACCTCGGCTGCCTCGGCCTGGCGCTGCTGCTCCCGGAGACGCAGACGGCGCAACATCGTGCCGCGCCGCGCGGCAAGCTGTTCAGCCCGAGCGCCCGCCTGACGATGCTGACGTTCCTCTCGCTCACGATCCCGGCCGGCGCAGTCACCGCCTTCCTCGCCCTCTACGAGAAACAGCGCCACGCCGGCGATCCGGGCGTGTTCTTCGCGCTGTACGGCGTCACGCTGCTGCTGGGGCGGATCGGCGGCGGCTGGGTTGCCGATCGCTGGTCGCGGCGGGCGGCGATCGTGCCCGGCCTGCTGGTCACGGGCGGCGCGATGCTGCTGTTGAGCGCGGCACACAGCGCCGCCGCCTTCTATCTCGCCGCCTTGCTCTACGGCGCTGGCTTCGCCTTCGGCCATACCGGCCTGACGATCCTGACGATGGACCGGGCGCCCGAGGCCGAACGCGGGGCGGCGATGGCGACGCTCACGGGCGCCTGGGACGTAGGCACGGTGCTGGGCGCCTTCGTGCTGGGCTTTCTCGCGGACGCCGGCGGCTATGCGGCGCTGTTCGCGCTCGTCGGGTTGCTACCGCCGGCGCAGCTTGTGGTCTTTCTCGTCTGCCTGCGCCGCGATCGGCGGGCGGCGCCTGAGTCGGGTGACAGGTTCCTGGTGACAGGGTACAGGTAAGGGAACAGGGAACAGGGAACAGTGGTTTCGGCGACGTCAGCCGCGGGCAGCGGCGGGAGCCGGCTCGCCCTGACCCGCGGGAGTATCCCGGGAGTGTAGCTGTAGCGCCGCACGCTCCTGCAGCTCTTGCAAGCGAGCGGCCGCCTCCAGCGGCGAGATGCGCAGCACGTCGAGCGCCGCCAGCTCCGTCAGCAGCGCGTCGGCGTCGGTGCTCCGCTTCCCTGTTCCCTGTTCCCGGTCCCCTCCAAGTTCCCTGTTCCCTCGCAACAGCTCCTCGGCGCGGGCGGCGACCAGCGGCGGGATGCCGGCCAGCCGCGCTACGTGCACGCCGTAGCTGCGGTCGCTGCCGCCCGGCCGCACCCGATGCAGGAAGACGAGGCGGCCCGCCTCCTCGATCGCCGCGACGTTGAACGGGCGCAGCCGCGGCAGGGTGCGCTCGAGCAAGGCCAGCTCGTGGAAATGCGTGGCGAACAGGGTGCGGGCGCCGACGTAGTGGTGCAAATACTCGACCACCGCCTGCGCGATTGCCATGCCGTCCTGCGTGCCGGTGCCGCGGCCGACCTCGTCCAGCAGCACCAGGCTGCGGCGCGTGGCGTGACGCAGGATCGTCGCCGTCTCGATCATCTCGACCAGAAAGGTGCTCTGGCCGGCGCTGATGTCGTCCTGGGCGCCGATGCGGGTGAAGATGCGATCGACGACGCCGATACGCGCCGCCGCGGCCGGCACAAAGCTGCCGATCTGCGCCAGCACCGTGCAGAGCGCGATCTGGCGCAGGTACGTCGATTTGCCGGCCATGTTCGGCCCGGTGATCAGCGCGATCTGGCAGCCGTCGTCGCCGGCATCGAGGGCGCAGTCGTTGGGAATGAACTCGCCCGGCGGCAGCCGCTCCTCGACCACGGGGTGACGGCCGCCGTTGATCTCCAGCCGCAGCGACTCGTCCAGTGCGGGCCGTGTCCAGCCGTGCGCCACGGCCGTCTCGGCCAGCGCGAGATAGACATCGAGCTGCGCCAGGGCGCCCGCCGTGCGCAGCAGGCGTGTGCGCTGCCCGGCGAGCTCGCGCAGCAGCCCGGCGAACAACTCCTGTTCGAGCGCCGCCGCGTTCTCTTCGGAGTGCAGGATCTGGCTCTCGCACTCGCGCAGCTCTGGCGTGGTGAAGCGCTCCGCGTTGGCGAGCGTCTGCTTGTGCCGGTATTCCTTCGGCACGTGCGCCAGGTTCGGCCGCGTGACCTCGATGTAATAGCCGAAGACCTTGGTGTAGCCGACCTTGAGCGAGCGGATGCCGCTGCGTTCGCGCTCGCGCCGCTCCAGCTCCAGCAGCGTGCGCTGGGCGCCGTCCACGGAGCCGAGCAGCCCGTCCAGCCGTTCGTCGTAGCCGCGGCGGATCAGCCGGCCGTCCGCGTCCGCCACGCCGCGCTCGATCATCGCCACGGCTTCAGGCACGCCGTCCAGCTCGGCAGCAACGGGGGCGAGTGCGGCCAGCGGCGTCAGTTCCTCGCGCAGGGCCGGGGCGCGCCGCAGCACGGCGGCGAGGCCGTGCAGGTCACGGGCGCCGGCTGTGCCTTCGCAGACGCGCCCGGTGAGCCGCTCGACGTCCGCCAGCCGGTCGAGCGGGCCGCCGAGCCGGCGGCGGCGGGGCGCGTCGCTCACCAGCGCGGCCACGGCGTCGAGCCTCGCCTGGATCTCGGTCACGTCGAGCAGCGGCTGGCCGAGCACCCGACGCAGCAGCCGCCCGCCCATCGCCGTGCGCGTGCGATCGAGCACGGCGGCGAGACCGCCGCGGGCGGCGCCGCTGCGGGCGCTACGCAGCAGGTCTAAATTGCGTCGGCTCTGCGGATCCAGCGCCAGGTAACGTGCGGCGGTGTAGGTGCGGAAGCCGTCCAGCAGACCGAGCAGGTCGGGGTTGGTCTGCTGCAGGTAGGCGACGATCGCGCCGGCCGCGCCGGCAACCGCGGGCGCCCCGGCGCAGCCGAAGGCTTCGAGCGACGCGACCTTGAGCGCGCGCTTCAGCGTCTCGGCCGCGGCCTCTGGCTCGAACAGACGCGCTTCGAGCCGCGTGGCCGTGCCGGCGTGCGGCAGCCCTTCGCCCATCGCCAGCAGGCACTCGGCCGGCGCCACGCGCGCCAGCTCCGCCTCCAGCGCGGCCTCGGCCCGCTCGCCCGCGAACTGCGTGGCGGCGAACTCGCCCGTGGTCACGTCGACATACGCAAGGGCGAGCGTCTCTTCGTGGCGGCAGACGGCGGCGAGGTAGCTGTTTTCACCGGGCCGCAGCAGATCCGGTTGCGAGATCGTGCCCGGCGTGACGATGCGCACGACGCCGCGGTCGATGATGCCGCGGCCGGGTTCGGAGAGCTGCTCACAGACGGCGACCTTGAAGCCGCGCGCCAGCAGCCGCGCCAGGTAGCCGTTCAGCGCGTGATGGGGAATACCCGCCAGCGGCACCCGCACGCCGCGCCCGAATTCGCGCGAGGTGAGCGTGATGTGCAGCGCTTCGGCCACGCGCTGGGCGTCGTCGTCGAACGTCTCGTAGAAGTCGCCCAGGCGATAGAGCAGGATCGTGTCGGGCGGACACTCCGCCTTGATCTCGAGGTATTGGCGCCGCGCCGGTGTGAGCCGCGCGTCGGCAACAGGGGAAAAAGCCTGGGACACTGCCGTTTCCTGCGCCGCCCGGCTGTTATGTCCGGCGGTCGGGCCATTCTAGCACGGCGCTCGGCCCTCACCTCATTTCACATACCCCTCTCCCAATCCCGGGCGAGTGGCGATCGGGCGGAGCACGGCTCGGACGGCGTCGGGTTAACCGTTAACAGGTTGGAACGCTTCAACCTGGATCGTCTCCTTCTCCCAGGATTGGGAGAAGGAGACCGGAGAAGATGAGGGCCGTGCCCCCCGCCCCGCCGTATCATGGTGCTTGAACGGTGGAGGTGCGCGATGAGCGAGTCCGTTCCCCTGCTGCAGAACTACATCGGTGGGCGCTGGCAGCCCGCCAAATCCGGCGCCACATTCGAGAACCGCAACCCAGCCACCGGCGCCGTGCTGCACGAGGTCGCCGGTTCCGGCGCCGCGGACGTGGCCGAAGCCGCCGCCGCCGCCGAAGCGGCCTACCCGAAGTGGCGCGCCATGCCGGCGCCCAAACGTGGCGAGATCCTCTTCCGCGTGGCCGAGCTGCTGCGCGATCGCAAACAGCAGCTCGCCCGTGAGCTGTGCGACGAGATGGGCAAGGTCATGCCCGAATCGCTCGGCGACGTGCAGGAAGGCATCGACATGACCTTCTACATGGCGGGCGAGGGCCGGCGCCAGTTTGGCGAGACGGTGCCCTCGGAGCTGCCGAACAAGTGGGCGATGTCGGTGCGCATGCCCGTCGGCGTGATCGGCGCGATTACGCCCTGGAACTTTCCGATGGCGATCCCGACCTGGAAGCTGATGCCGGCGCTGATCAGCGGCAACACGGCCGTGTTCAAGCCGTCCGAGTACTCGCCGCGCAGCGCCTGGAACCTGGTGAAGCTCTTTGAAGAGGCCGGGCTGCCGCCCGGCGTGCTCAACGTCGTCTTCGGCCAGGGCGCGGAGCCGGGCGCCGCGGTGGTAGACGATCCGCGCATCCGCCTGATCTCCTTCACCGGCTCGAACGCCGTCGGCACGGGCGTCGGCAAGCGCTGCGGCGAGCTGGGCAAGTCCTGCCATTTAGAGATGGGCGGCAAGAACGCGATCATCATCATGGACGACGCCGACCTGGAGCTGGCGCTGGAAGGGGTGGTCTGGAGCGCCTTCGGGACGAGTGGCCAGCGCTGCACCGCGGCCAGCCGCGTGATCGTGCACCGCAGGGTCGAAGGGCAGTTCGCCGAGATGCTGGTCAAGCGGGCGCAGGGGCTGCGGCTGGGTCCCGGCTGGGAGGCGAGCACCGACGTCGGCCCGGTAATCAATCCGACCCAGCTCAAGAAGATCGAGTCATACATGCCCGTGGGCGTGAGCGAGGGCGCCCGCATCGCCACCGGCGGCCACGAGGCGCACCCGCAGGGCTTCGCCGGCGGCTACTTCTTCGAGCCGACCGTCTTCACCGGCGCCCGCGGCTCGATGCGCATCGCGCAGGAGGAGATCTTCGGCCCGGTGACGACGCTGATCGCCGTCGATTCGCTGGACGAGGCGATCGAGGTCAACAACAACGTGCCCTACGGCCTCTCCAGCGCGATCTACACGCGCGACGTGAACCAGGCGTTCCGGGCGATGGAGCGGCTGACCACCGGCATCGTCTACGTCAACGCCGGCACGATCGGCGCCGAGATTCAACTGCCCTTCGGCGGCACGCGCGGCACGGGCAACGGCCACCGCGAGGCCGGCCGCGCCGCGCTCGACACCTACACCGAGTGGAAGACGATCTACGTGGACTACAGTGGGCGCCTGCAGCGGGCGCAGATCGACACCAACTGATGGCCGCGCTGCCGGAGGCGGTCGATCTGGTGGTGGTCGGCGGCGGCATCGTCGGCGCCAGCGTCGCCTACTTCGCCCGCAAGGCGGGCATCGAGCGCGTGGCGCTGATCGATCGCGGGCTGTTCGGCTCGGGTTCCAGCGCGCGCGCCGCCGGCGGCATCCGCCAGCAGTTTTCCACGGAAGTCAACGTGCGGCTCTCGCAGCAGAGCCTCGCCTTCTACCACCGTTTCGAGGCCGAGCTGGGCATCGACGCTGGATTCCGCCAGAGCGGCTATCTCTTCCTGCTGACCGACGGCCGCGCCTGGAAGGCGTTCCAGCGCCAAGCGATCATGCAGCGCGACCTGGGCGTGCCGGCGCAACTGCTGGACCGCGCCGGCGCGCAGAAGCTGGTGCCGCAGCTCGCGGTCGGCGACGTGCTCGGCGCCACCTACTGCCCGACCGACGGCTTCGCCGATCCCGGCTCGGCCGTGGAAGGCTTCGTCGCCGGCGCGCGGGCTGCGGGCGTCGTTTGCCGCGACGAGACGTCGGTGACGGGCATCGAGCTGAGCGGGGGGCGCGTCGCGGCGGTGCAGACGGCGGCGGGCAGCGTGCGCACACCGATCGTCGTCAACTGCGCGGGCGCCTTCGCCGCCGTGATCGGCCGCATGGTGGGGCTGGAGCTGCCGGTGCTGCCCTACCGGCGGCAGATCTTCGTCACCGACCCGTTCGAGGGCCTGCCCGCGGAGATGCCGCTGACCGTCGATTTCGGCACCAAGTTCTACTGCCGGCGCGAGGGCCGTGCGGTGCTGCTGGGCATGGACGACCCGACCGAGCCGAGCGGCGAGGACACGGCGACCACCGTGGCCTTCCTGGAACGGCTGATCGAGGCGGCCACGCGGCGCGTCCCCGCCCTGGCCGAGGCGGCGATCCGCACGGGTTGGGGCGGGCTGTACGAGGTGACACCCGACCACAACCCGCTGATCGGCGAGACGAGCGTCCCCGGCTTCTGGTGCGCCTGCGGCTTTTCCGGCCACGGCTTCATGCACGCGCCGGCCGCGGGCATGGTGATCGCCAGCCTGCTGACGACCGGCCGCTCCGATCCCGACGTGAGCGAGCTGGCGCCGGATCGCTTCGCCCGTGGCGCCGCCATCCGCGAGACGGCGGTGATCTGAAGGCAGCCGCGCGGGGCGCCGGTATCGCATTTCCCTCGTCTCGCCCGCAAAACCAGCCCCTTCCCTGCAAACGCGTGATGCAGATTGCAGGGCTATTTCACCAGGGTTGCAAAGGCGAGGTTGGGGCGGTGCAGGCGCTGATTGAGCCGGCTGCCGAGGTTGTGCGCCACCAGCCTGGCCGCCGGCCGAGCCCGCGGCCTCCAGCACGTGCGCGCCTGTAGATACTCCGGGCCGAAGTCACCCTTCAAGCTGTCTGAAGATCGACCATGAACCTTCCTCTTTTGCATCACGCGTCACCGGGGAAGGGTGGGTTCGAGGACAACCGACAGCTCCAGCCCCCTTTCCTCGTAGGAATGGGACAGCCGAGCCAGAGCGGGGCGGGCATAGGCGCGACGCGCCTTGCTACACTGCTGGCGTGATGGAGAAGGCGCCCGTTCGCATCACCCCGCGTGCGCGGCCGCAGGAGCGGCGGCTGCCGGTGCCGCGCCGGTTGCTGACCCTGCCCATCTTCTACAAAGTGCTGTTGGCCAACTCCGCCATCGTGCTGCTGGGGGCGCTGGCCGGCACGGCGATCACGGCGGCACGCGTGCGGGCACATCCCGGCGTCAACGTCGCCGAACTGATGGCGGCGTTCGTGCTGGCCGGCATCGTGATCAGCGTCGCCGTCAACGCGATCGTGCTGCGCGCCGCGCTCTCACCCTTGCTACGCATTGAGCGCACGATCGACTCTGTGCGGGCCGGCAGCACCAGCGCTCGCGTGCCCGCGGGAGGGCTCACCGATCCGGAGATCGAGCGGCTGGGCGAAACGCTGAACGCGATGCTGGACGAGCTGGACCGCGCCCGCGACCGCCAGACCGCGCTCGCCGCGCAGGTGATCTCCGCCCAGGAGGAGGAGCGCCGCCGTATCTCCCGCGAGCTGCACGACGACACGGCGCAGTCGCTCACCTCGCTGCTCCTCTACGCGAAGGCACTCGAAGAAGGCGAACAGCGGCCGGCGGTGCGCGAGGCGCTCGCCGAGATCCGTGGCGAGGTCGGCCGCAGCCTGGACGGCGTGCGCCGGCTGGCGCGTGAGCTGCGGCCCTCCGCCCTCGACGATCTCGGGCTGGCGGCGGCGCTCGACTGGCACGTGCAGGAGTTCGGCCGGCGCACTGGACTCGCGGTCCGCTTCGAGAACGGCTGCGCCGGCGAGCGGCTGCGGCCCGCCGTCGAGCTGGCCCTCTTCCGCGTGGCGCAGGAGGCGCTGACCAACGTCGCCAAGCACGCCGGCGCCCGCTCGGCCACCGTGCGGCTCGCCTGCTCGGAGCACCTGGTCCGCCTCAGCGTGCAGGACGACGGCCGCGGCTTCGATGTCGCGGCCACGCCCGCCGGCGTCGGCCTCTACAGCATGCGCGAGCGCGTGGCGCTGGTACGCGGCGCCTTCACGATCGTCTCCGGCACGCACGGCAGCGAAGTGCGCGCCGAGGTACCCCGCGATGGCCGCTGAGGCGGGCGGCGGCCGGCGGGCGGGCCGCATCCGCGTGCTGCTGGCCGACGACCATCGCCTGGTGCGCGCCGGGCTTCGCCTGCTGCTGGGCACCCAGCCCGACATCGAGGTGGTGGGCGAGGCCGGCAACGGCGAGGAAACCGTGGTCGAGACGCAGCGGCTGCGGCCCGACATCGTGCTGATGGACCTCGCCATGCCGAAGGGCGGCGGCCTGGAGGCGACGCGGCGCATCGCCGAGAGCGGCCTGCCGGCGCGCGTGCTGATCCTCACGGCGCAGGCCGAAGCGCAATATCTGCTGCCGGTGCTGCGCGTCGGCGGCTCCGGCTTCTTGCTGAAGGACGCGGCCGACGAGGAGCTGGTCGAGGCGATTCGCGCCGTGCACCGCGGCGAGGCGTACCTGCCGCCCTCGGCCGCGACGCTGCTGGTGCGCGACTACCTGAAGCGCGTGGGCGAGAGCGAGCCGAGCGATGCCTTCGAGCAGCTCAGCCCGCGCGAGCGCGAGGTGTTGCGCATCACCGCCGAAGGCTACGACGCGCGCGCGATCGGCGAGCGCCTCTTTCTCAGCCCGAAGACGGTCGAAACCTACCGGCGCCGGGCTATGGAGAAGCTGGGCCTGCAGAGCCGCGCCGAGCTGGTGCGCTACGCCCTGCGCCATGGCCTCTTGCTGGCCGAGCAGAACTGAAGCGGAGCGCCGGCGCGCTGCCCCGCCGGCCTACTCGTAGGCGTGGCCGGGCAGGTACTCGATCCTCTTGAACGAAGTCGTGCCCTTTTCGTGCTGAATGCCGGTTTCGTCGTGACCGGGGAAGACGAAGGCGTCGTGCTCGGTGGCGATGCGGCGCAGCCTCGCCACGGAGCGCGCCCACAGCTCAGCGTTCCAGACGATCGGCGAGCCCGTGGCCGGCGGGCCGTAGCTGTCGTGCGTGTAGAGCGCGTCCGAGGTGAGCAGCACCCAGCCGGTGTGATCGAGCTTCATCAGCAGGCCCATCGTGCCGGGGGTGTGGCCGGGCAGGCTGATCAACCAGACGCCCTTGAGGATCTGCTGGTCGCCGTACGTCGTGACGGGCGCCTTGTAGCCGAGGAAGTCCCAGTCGGCGCGGACGAAGAAGGCGTCCGCCGTCTCGATGCCGCGCACGAACTTGTACTCGTCCTCGTGGCAGACGATCGTGGCGCCCGCGTCTTCGAACAGGCGCAGGCCGCCGGCGTGGTCGGTGTGCAGGTGGCCCTGGATCACGTACTTGAAGTCTTCCGGCGCCATGCCCACCGACTTGAGCCGTGCTTCGAGGCACATCTCCGGCGTGATCGCGCTGAGATCGACGAGGTACTGCCAGCCCGGCAGCCACTCGGCCTTCCAGTTGGTCGAGATGCCGGTCTCCCAGAGGATGCGGCCGTCCGGGTGGTCGATGATGTAGCTTTGCGCCGGACACTGGTACCAGGTCAGCGCGCCCGCGCGCTGGCCGCCGGCCATCAGCGCGTAGTTGGCGTGCGGATAGACCATCACGCCCATGTCCATGCCCATGTAGCCGAGATTCAGCCCCCTGAGCGTCGTGCCCATCGCCGCCTGCCTCCTGCCGGATACGACCGGCCCCCGCATGCCTTGCTCGCCGCTGGTCTCGCGTCGCCCGGGGCGGCCGAGCAGCGGCAACCGCCCATACGCTGGTCGGCGCATGGGCGGTTGACAAGACCTGAAGGAGGTAAATCTGCGCCCTGTTGCGCAACCAGCGGCCGCGGCGAGCCGAGCGAGCGGCTCTATGCCGGCAGCAGCACGAAGTCGTACTCGACGGTGTAGAACGGCGCCTGCACCCCGCGCCGCGCCGCCTCCTCGGCCGAGTCGTGGCGGGCGAAGTCGACCACGAGTGAATCCTTCTTGCCGAACACGGCGTCCGAATCGAGATACGGGTCGCCGCTGGCAAAGAGGTGCGTCGTCAGGCTTCGGTAACCGGGCGCGGAGATGATGAAGTGGATGTGCGCCGGCCGGTACGGGTGCCGGCCCAATGCGAGCAGCAACTCGCCCACCGGCCCGTCGACCGGCACGGGGTAGCTCACCGGCTTGATGCCGACAACGGTGAAGCGGCCCTGCGCATCCGTGCGGTAGCGGCCGCGCAGGTTCATGTCCGGCTGGTTCGCGTCCTGCTGCTCGTAGAGGCCGTCGTCGTTGCCCTCCCAGACGTCGAGCACGGCGCCGGCGATCGGCTTGCCGTCGGTGCCGAGCACGCGGCCGCTGACGATCGCCGGCTCGCCCTTGCCGTCGAGGCTCGTGGATTCGCCCGCCGCCAGCTCGCGCGCACCCTCGCGGTAGAAGGGGCCGAGCACGGTAGATTCCGTCGCGCCGTTCGCCGCGCGGTGGTTGATCGTGTCCACCAGCATACTGACGCCGAGCGTGTCGGAGAGCAGGATGAACTCCTGGCGCGTGTCGTCGCACTTCTGGCCCACGGCGGTGAGGAACTGGATCGCCCGCAGCCATTCGGCCTCGGTGAGCTGCACCTCCTGCACGAAGGCGTGCAGGTGCTTCACGAGGCTGGTCATCACCGTCTTGAGGCGCTCCTCCGGCGCCTGCTCCAGGCTCTTGAGCACGTTCGCGGTGATCTGCGCTTCGCTCTCGACCGCAACCATTTCTTCCCCCTCGCCTGTCCGGTCACGCGGCGCGCCGCTCACGCATCGCGCGCCGAAGCGCATACTATTTCTGCAGCCGCCGCGCGGCCAGATCAACACTACACCCGCCGCGGCCGGACGAGGAGATCGCAGATGACCGCACAGCCCGCCGATGCGACCACGCAGACCACCACCCGGCCGATGACCGGCGCCGAGTATCTCGAAAGCCTGCGCGACGGGCGCGAGATCTGGCTCTACGGCGAGCGCGTCAAGGACGTGACCACGCATCCCGCGTTTCGTAACACGGCGCGCATGATCGCCCGCCTCTACGACGCGCTGCACGACCCGAAGCACAAGGACGTGCTGACCACGCAGACGGACACCGGCTCCGGCGGCTACACGCAGCGCTTCTTCAAGGCGCCGATGAGCTGGGAGGAGCAGGTGGCGGGGCGCGACGCGATCGCCGCCTGGGCGCGGCTCACCTACGGCTGGCTGGGCCGCGCGCCCGACTACAAAGGCGCCTTTCTCGGCACACTCGGCGCCAACGCCGCCTTCTACAAGCCCTACGAGGCGAACGCGCGCGCCTGGTACAAGAAGGCGCAGGAGCACGTGCTCTACCTCAACCACGCGATCATCCATCCGCCGGTGGACCGCGACCGCGCCATCCACGAACGCGCCGAGGTCTGCGTGCACGCGGTGAAGGAGACGGACGCGGGCATCGTCGTCAGCGGCGCCAAGGTCGTGGCCACCGGCTCCGCCCTGACCAACGCGACTTTCGTGGCGCACAACGGCCTGATCCCCGTGCAGGACCGGCAGTACGCCTGCATCTTCATGGTGCCGATGGACGCGCCCGGCGTGAAGCTGATCTCGCGCGCGTCATACGAGAACACGGCGGCGGTGATGGGCACGCCCTTCGACTATCCGCTCTCCAGCCGGCTGGACGAGAACGACGCGATCTTCGTGCTGGACAATGTGCTGATCCCCTGGGAGGACGTCTTCTGCTTCGGCGACATCGACGCCGCCAACAACTTCTTCCCGCAGACCGGCTTCCTGCCGCGGGCGCTTTTGCACGGCTGCACGCGCCTGGCCGTAAAGCTGGAGTTCATTGCCGGCCTGATGATGCAGGCGTTCGAGGCGACGGGGCACAAGGACTACCGCGGCCAGCAGGTGCGCCTGGGCGAAGTGATCGCCTACCGCAACCTCTTCTGGAGCCTGTCGGACGCGATGGCGCGCAACGCCACGCCCTGGGTGAACGGCGCCGTGCTGCCCAACATCGAGGCGGCGACGGCCTATCACGTCTTCGGCGCGACCTTCTACCCGATCGTGAAGAACCTGATCGAGCAGAGCGTGGCCAGCGGGCTGATCTACCTCAACTCCAGCGCCCGCGACTTCCACAATCCCGAGCTGCGGCCCTACATCGACAAATACATCCGCGGCTCCGACGGCTACGACGCGGAGAAGCGGGTGAAACTGATGAAGCTGCTGTGGGACGCGATCGGCACGGAGTTCGGCGCCCGCCACGAGCTGTACGAGATCAACTACTCCGGCTCGACGGAGGAGAATCGTCTCACGGCGCTGAACATCGCCAACGCGATCGGCCTCACCGACCGCGCGAAGGCGATGGTCAACGCCTGCATGGCCGACTACGACATCAACGGCTGGACGGCGCCGGACCTGATCAACCCCGACGACGTGAGCTGGCTGCCGAAGCGCTGACTATGGTTGCGCGGAACCGGGCCAGACCTGCAGGGGCGCACGGCGTGCGCCCTGGCCGAAGATCCAGCCACGGTTTCGCAGAGAGCAGGTGCCTTAAGTTCGATTCCGAGGACGCGATGACGACACAGCAGGACCGGGACGCGCAGATCATCGCGGAGTTCCGCGCCAACGGTGGGCGCGTGGGCGGCAGGTTCGCGGATCGGCCGCTGCTGCTGCTGCACACGATCGGTGCGAAAAGCGGCATCGAACGCACGACGCCGGTCGCCTGCCTGCCGGACGGCGATCGCTGGCTGATCTTCGCCTCGAAGGCCGGCGCGCCGGTGAGTCCCGGCTGGTATCACAACCTGGTCGCGCACCCCGACGTCACGATCGAGGTCGGCACAGCGACGATCCCGGCGCGGGCCGTTGTCCTGACCGGCGAGGAGCGCGACCGGCTCTATGCGAAGCAGGCGGCGCTGGTCCCCGTCTTCGCGGAGTACCAGGCGAAGACCACGCGGCGCATCCCGGTCGTAGCCTTGCATCGGCGCGACGGCTGAGCGGGCGGACTGCCGCGTCGAGCGATATTGGCCAGCGAACCCGAGGTGAACATTGCGGCAAGGGCCGCTCTGCTCGTTGCCCCAGCCCCAGCGATGCTGATCCTGGCAGCGTTGTGCTGGCAGGCGTCGAACGTGTTTGGCAGCCCCAGGGCCAGCTCAGGCGTCGGTTTGTGCGTGCTCCGCCCGCTCCGCTCGCTGGGCGTCGACATCGGCTTCCATGCGCTGGCGCATCGCCGCCCGTTCCTGGTCTGTCTGGCCGGTCTCCTGCCCGTGCATTTGCTGTTGTCGCGCGCGGTCCGCCGCCAGCGTTGCGCTCGGAGCGGAACGCCTCCCGAGCAACCGGCCGATGCGTTCATTGAGTCCCATCATGAGCATCCTTTGGCTAAGCTACGGCCGCAGTAGCAGACCGCGCGGCAACTACGAGCATAGCGGTGCGAAGTCGAGAAATTCGACCGAATACTAACAGATTACAGACAGTATCCAGCAAACGCCGTCGGCGGTGGCGCATGAGTGGCCGGCGCACCGCACGAGCCGCTGGGCCCGGCTGACCTCGCCACCGTGACGGCCTCCCGATCGGACGGCGCATGGACGGCGACGGCTGCCGGTCGCATGGAGGCGAACTCGCGGCGAGCACCGCCGATGAGGCAGTTCCGCAGCACCACATTGTCTGCTAATTGGTATTAATACGTCGCACAATTCCACGTCGATCGGTTATAGTGGAGGTACGGGATCGCGGCGCATCGCCGGTCCTGGTCCTCCGCAGCGGGACGTTGCCGCGGTACATACCGGAAGGCGCATCCCATGCTCCGGCTCATCAAGAGTCACCCCGGCGTAAGCCTCGTGCTTACGGTCCTCGGTCTGTTCGTCCTGCTCAAGCTGGTTGGCTAAGGCGCCGCATTGCGCGTGTTCCTGACCGCTTGACCTGGGGAGCGGGCAGTACCCCTGCAGCCGGTCACCCCGCAGCGCTGTCTCACCCGTAACTCACGCCTCCGCGAGCCGGCGGGCAGGTCACGGGCTGCGCCCGACACACTGTTTTCCTACCTGCCTAAGCCGCCCGCAGCCGCGCTGCCCAGGCACACCGCGACCGTGTGGTTCTGTTGTCGAGATAGTCGGGCTCAAACGCATCCAGACGACGCGGCCGGAGCCGGGACAGGCAACCGCCGCTGTTGGCCGCGGCACGCCCGCAAGGGCAGAAGGGAATCGTTGTCATGAGCAGTTCAGCCGAAATGTATGGACGTCCGGAGGCGCCCGGCACCGCCGAGCAAGACCGCGGCCGGAGCAGGCTCGCACAGGCGGCGCGAAAGGTGGGCGCGGTTGTGCAGCAACTGCTGCGGCGCGTGCAAGCGGCGCGCCGGCGCTAAGCGGCTGGCGCGCAACGCCGCTCTCAGCGCAGCGCCTGTGAAACGAGGCATGACGTGAGGCTTCGCCGTCGTCTCTTTTTCCAGGTCGGCCAGAAGCAGCCGCCTGGTCCACAGCCGCAACCGGGCGGCGCGATGAAGGATCCGCCCGCGGCTGCCGCAATTGATACGGCGACTGCCGCGATCGAGCCAGCGCCACCGCGCCCGCCGATCGCCATCCGTTCGCTCACGCAATACCAGCGCGATCCAGCCTTCAAGAACTTTCAGAAGAAGCTCCGGCACGTGCCGGGGACAACGGCGTCACGCAATCGCGGCCGTGCCGATTACGAAGCGCGGCGCCAGGCGCCCGGAAGAGTCGAAGCAGAGGGCGTCGATCCGGGCACCGGGCAGAGGAGATAGCCAGCATGCGCAGCGATTCCGTGGCCGAGGTTCGCGGTCGGCCGGAACTGGAACGCGACCGCCTCACGACGTACCCGTCCGGCGCCGGACCCTACCGCGTGTTCGACGGTCCCAGCTACGACCACGCAAACGGACCCACGCATCAGGCGGGGGTGATGCCCGGACACGACTACGAGCCGCTGCGCACGCCGTTCGGGCAAACCGGCACGCCGGGCGCAGGGCTGGAGCGCAATCTGCGCGACCTGGATTTGGCGGCCAACCGTCATCCGACGAACCGCAACGTCGCAGTGCGGTAGTTCGTGCGAGAGAAGGCCAGCGTGCGCCTTGGCAATCTGTGGTGGCGGCATATCCAGCCCGCTCGGCCGGCCATGCAAGCGGGCAAGCCCTGTGTCCACGCCACGCTGCTGCCGCGCTGGTCGAACGTCGAGGGCGCCGCGTCACGGCAGACCGTGCAGGGGTGGCTGTGTCCGGCCTGCCACCAGGTCTTCACGGCCGAGGAGAGCCGTCTCCTGCGCGGACCCGCGGCCGCGGGAAGGTGAGCAGCGGCGCGGCGCTCGGCGATGCGCCCGCTCTGCAAGCCTGCGAAGGCTCTGCTCGAATCACCATCACGTTACAGCGTCGGTCAGCCGTGCCGGCGCTGCGCCGGCAGCATCGCCCAGGGCTACCGGCCGTTCGGGAGGACGACAATGGCTGAGAACAACTACTGGACCCGTCACGCCGCCCGGCACCCGCGACAGCGGCCGATCCGCTCGGCCTTGCTCGCAGCCTGCGCCGGAGCGGTTTCAGCTGCATACCTCCGCCAGCGCGCGAGCGCACGACCGGCCTGAGATCCGCCGATCCCACGCTCAGGCAAAACGGGCCACGCCAGAAAGCGATAGACCGTGACAGCGAAACCGGTAGCCCTCTACATCGCGACCTACGAGAGCGCCGACGGGGCGGAGGAGGACTTTGCCATTGTGCGCCGCCTGCGGCGCGATGGCGTGATCGGCACGGCCGTCGGTGGGGTCATGGCCCAATCCCCGGCCGGTTGGGCATGGCGCGAGGCTTCCTCATCGTCCAGCCCTGCCGCGGGTGCGGTATCGGAACTGCGCGTCGACGAGCTGCTCGGCATGCTCCTTTCGCCCTCGCTGCCCGGCGCCGCGGTCTCTTCATCCAGCGCCGATGCTGACCCAGATGCCCTGCCGAACAGGCTCGACGTGGCCGCACGCGAGGAGTTCCGGGAGACGCTTACCAACGCCGGTGCGGCTGTGGTCATCCTGGCGGAGGAGAAGATCGCCCCCGCGTTGCGTGTCGCGCTCGCGCGTGCGCACAACCTGATCCAGCACCGACTTTCGGAGGCCGGGATGCGGTGCGCGATCGCCGCCCAGACGGCCGCCGCCCCCGCTGGGTAGGTCCGGGATGCGCCGAAGGCAGAGTGCGCGGCTGCCCGCCGGTGTCCACGGTCCTACCATCCTGTGGTGTATGTCGTATCGCTGGACCTCTGGTCCAGCCCCAGCGCCGCCGATACCCGGTGCGGCAGAAAGCGAAGCGCCCCGATGCTTGCGATGTTGTCGCTGCTGAAGGCCCACCCGTGGACAAGCCTGCTCCTCGCCATCCTTGTGGTCTTCCTCGCGTTCAAGCTGGTGCTATGACGGTTGCAGCAGAAAACCAGGCGGAGGCACAGACTCCCGCCACGCACCGGGCCGTGCGCCTGTCCGCATGTCCCCGCTGCGCGGCCCGCTCCCTCTATCGCGAAGTCAGCGACGAGGAAGCGGATGGGACCGTGTGGTGTTGTCTAAGCTGCAGCTGGCGCCAGTCGCCGGGGGCCGTCGAACCGTCGCCGTCGAACCCAGGACGAGGGCGAGGCCACAGCCCGCTTCACGCCGGGCTGCTGCTGTGACGCACCGCGCAGAACGCCCTGCCGCGCGCTGCGTCCGCGCCGCCACCCGCCGCGGGCGAGCAGCGCTGACTGGTACAACGGCTGACTAGCGATACAGCCGTCATCGAAGGAGATTGCGCATGCGCATCGCGCAACTTGCACCGTTGCAGGAAAGTGTGCCGCCCGCCAGATACGGCGGCACGGAACGCGTCGTGTCGGTGCTGACCGAAGAGCTGGTGCGTCGCGGCCACGAGGTCACCCTCTTTGCCAGCGGTGATTCGACAACCACGGCTCGTCTGGTGCCGGTGGTGCCGCGGGCCCTCCGCCCGCTGGGAGTGCCCGACTATCTGCCGGCCACGATGCTGAGCATCGGCCAGGTGTTTGAACGAGCCGCCGAGTTCGATCTGATCCACGCGCACGTCGATGTGCCGGCTCTGCCCTTTGCCCGATTGGTGGAGACCCCTGTGCTGTTCACGTTGCACGGCCGCCTCGACCTGTCCTGGCTGCGTCCGCTGTTCGATGCCTACCGCGACACCAACCTGGTCTCGGTGAGCGACAATCAGCGCCGGCTGCTGCCGGGGTGGAACTGGCGCGGCACCGTCTACAACGGCATCAACCTGCCCGACTACAACTTCCATGCGCGCCCCGGCGATTACCTGGCCTTCCTGGGACGTCTCGCGCCTGACAAGGGCGTGGAGGACGCCGTTGCCGTGGCCCGCATGGCAGGGTTGCCACTCAAGCTTGCCGCCAAAGTTGACCCTATCGACCAGGCCTACTACGAGCAGCGAATTGTTCCCCTGCTGGCTGACCCACTGGTCACCTACATCGGCGAAGTGGATCAGCAGACGAAGGACGCCTTTCTGGGCGGCGCGTTGGCGCTACTTTTTCCGATTCGCTGGCCGGAGCCCTTCGGCCTGGTCATGGCCGAAGCTCTGGCGACCGGCACACCGGTGATCGCCGGGCGGTTCGGGTCGGTGCCCGAAGTCATCGACGACGGCGTGACGGGCTTCATCTGCGACTCAGTTGAAGAGATGGCGTTGGCCGTCGAGCGCGTGGGAGAGATCGACCGCGCAGCATGCCGGCGCGCGGCGCTGGAGCGCTTCTCGCCGGCGCAGATGGCGGCCGGCTACGAGGTTCTCTACGACCAGTTGACCGCATCCCGCACGGTTCCGGCGCTGGCGCTCAGCAGACCTTCGGCGCTGCGCACCGACCAGCCGGTGACGAGCAGCAACGGCACGGCGAGCACCTGATGTCAGGGGCAAGCGCACAGCATCGCTCGCCCGTACGCGTGGGCAGCGCCATCGGGCGGAGCCAGCAACGGGTACGCCGACACGGCCGCCGCAGCCCACACGGCGGCGTAATAGATTGTGGAGTACGTCCATGACCACTCCCCCCGAGCCCTCGATCGCAGCCACGTATGCCGGCTATCGCCTTGTGGCGCAGCTCGACCAGGCGCGCGAGGATGACGGCAGCTCGCGCTATTCATGTCAGCTAACGGCGAGCGAAATCTCCGACCGTCCCGACCCGCTCGTCTTCACGCGCACGCTGATCCTTGGCGAGGCCCAGGCGGCGCTGATGAACGCACGGCAACCGGGCACGGTCCCGCCGCTGGATCGCCTGCATGCGGATCTGGTGAAGCACGGCGTGCGTTACATGGAGGCGCTGATCAACGCGGTGAACCGCGGCTTCCGGACGATCGCCCCGGAAGGCAGACGCAGCGTCAGCGATGTGCGTTCATTTGTCGGGATGACCGACACGGCGTTGCAGAACCGGGAGGGCTAAGGCCAATACGGCTTCGTTAAGCGTCGGCGGGCCGTCGTCTGGCCCCGATGATCGTCGGGAAACGGCCGCCGAGGCTGCGCAGCCACGCCTGCAGGCGGCATCTCATTGCACCGCTCTCGGTAGTCCTCGCTGTTGCTCACGCCTGGAGCGCCACTAACGAAATCGTATTGGGGCCAGGGCCCGCGCTACGCCTTTGCGGTAGCTCTGGTCGCGGGAGCGCGCAGGCAAGGAGACGCACGCCGCCGGAGTTTGGTGGTTCATTGGTGGTTCCGAGGAAGGACGGGCAGAAGCGGGCACGATGAACCCTCGATGAGTCCTTCCCTGCTCGGCCGCTGACGGCCCGCTCCCGGCCTCTGCTAAGCTCTACACAGGCTGCCCTGCACCCCGGCTTTGTACACCCGGCAGGCACTGGCACGGTGGATGCCGCTCGCGCCGGGGCTTGAGGCTCGCCCGCATCCAACCTTGCAGCCTCGGAGGCGACGGCTATGGCGACCGAAGTGATCATGCCCCAGATGGGCGCCGACATGCAGGAGGGCACACTGCTGCGCTGGCTGAAGCAGCCGGGCGAGCACGTGGCGCGGGGCGAGATCATCGCCGAGATCGAGACCGACAAGGCCAACGTCGAGATCGAGTCGTTCATCGACGGGGTGCTCAGCCGGACACTGGCCGCCGAGGGCCAGGTCGTGCCGGTCGGCGAGGTGATCGCCCTGATTGAAGCCGGCGCCGATGCTGCCGTCTCGGCCCCGTCCGCCGCCGCGCCGCCCGCTCCCGAACCCGTGCTCGCGGCCGCCGGGGGAGCAGTGGAACCGCCGCCGGTGGCCGCGCCCGTCCCTGCAGCTAACGGCGCGGGCGGCGGCGAACAGGTGCGCGAACCCGTGGCCGCGGGCGCGGCGCCGCCGGCAAGCGATCGCGGAGAATTGCGCACGCCCCCCGACGGCTCGCAGATCGCGGGGCCGGGGCAGCGGCTGCGCGTCTCGCCCGTGGCGCGCAACATCGCCGAGGAGCTGGGTGTCGATCTGCGCTCGCTGCAGGGCAGCGGCCCCGAAGGCCGCATCATGCGCAAGGACGTGGAGCGCGCCGCGGCCCAGGGCCAGCCTGCCGCGGCGAGTGCAGCAACGGCGGCGCCCGCAGCGCAACCCGCAGGCGGGGTCGCCACCATTGAGCGCCCGGCAGCCGCCCCATCGCCGGCGCCTGCCGAGCCGGTCGTGCCGCGCCGCTGGGAGCAGCCGGCGGAGCCAGCGGCAACACCCGTCTCGACGCAACCCGCCGCCGCGCAGGCCGCGCCGCCGCCAGCGCCCCGGCCCGCCGCGCCGGCCGCGCCTCAGCGTCCCGCGGCGGCGCCTGCCGCCGGCGTGCAGCCGTTCTCGAAAATGCGGCAGGCGATCGCGCGGCGCATGGCGCAGAGCAAGCGGGAGGCGCCGCACTATTACGTCACCGCCGAGATCGACATGACGGAGGCGATGGCCTTCCGCGCCCAGCTCAACCAGGCGGCGCCGGAGGGCCTGCGCGTCTCCGTCAACGACCTGATCGTCAAGGCCTGCGCCGAGACGTTGAAGCGGTACACCCCCTTCAACGCCGCCTACGGCGACGACGGCCTGCACCTGAACGAGCGCATCAACGTCTGCATCGGCGTGGCTCTGCCCGACGGGCTGATCGCCCCGGCGCTGCTGGACGTGGGCGTGAAGAGCCTGGGGACGATCGCTGCCGAGGCGCACGACCTGGCGGAGCGCGCTCGGTCCGGCATGATGCGCCCCGCCGAGCTGAACGACGGCACCTTCACGATCAGCAACCTCGGCATGTACGGCATCGAGACGCTGATCCCGATCATCCAGCCGCCGCAGGCCGCGATCCTCGGCGTCGGCGCCGTCGAGGACAAACCGGCCGTGCGCGAGGGGCAGATCGTGATCCGCAAGCTGATGATGGTGGCGCTGGCCGCCGACCACCGCGTCACCGACGGCGCCCAGGGCGGCGAGTTCTTGCGCGACCTCAAGGAGCTGCTGGAGCACCCGCTGCGGCTGGCGTTGTAGCGCGGGTTCCAGCACGCGGCATCCCTGCTCACAACTTCAATCGGCCGCGACCACACCGAAGCCCCGGCAGAGGGAACTGAGTCCGTGCACATTTCCGATCAGCAGCTGGCCGAGGTGCGGGAGCAGGGCTTCACCGTCGTCCGGGGCTTCCTCTCCGGTACGGAGCTGGCAGAGGCGCAGGCGGCGCTCTGGCTGCACTTTCCGCGGCCGGAGGACTACTTCGCCGCGCCGGAGCAGTACGAAGCGATCGGCAAGAGCCAGTTCTCCGGAATCAACCTGTTCCCTTACAAGTCGTGGGCGCTGAACCGGCTGCCGTTCCATCCCGACATGGTGGACGCCGCGGAGCGCCTGATCGGCTCGGCCGAGCTGGAGATCTACAAGATCGAGCTGTGGGGCAAGTACGCGGGCGCCGTCAATTACGATCAGCCGCATCACTATGATTACGGCAACCACACGCTGGTTGTGCCGCGCCGCGATGGCCGCTGGCTGCAGATGACGACCTTTCTGCTGTTGTCCGACGTGACGGAGCTGGACGGCCCAACCAAAGTTCTGCCCGCGCCGCTGACGAAGGACTTGCCGCTGGTCCCAGACCTGCTGCCGATGGGCGAGCTGTTCGACCAGGAGATCGCGGCCACCGGCCCCGCCGGCACGCTCCTCATCTACCGCACCGACGTGATGCACCGCGGCTCGGACTTCCGCGCGCCCGGGCGCTCGCGCTTCGCGTTGCTGACCGATTACAAGGCGAGGGGCACGCCCTGGGCCGGCAAGCTCGCCTGGCCGAACCGCGCCAACGACCCGAACATGACCGAGGCGATCGTGCGCATGTCGGTGCGGGAGCGCGACCTGTTCGGCTGGCCGCCGCCTGGGCACGAGTACTGGAACGAGCAGACGCTGGTCGACACGGCCGCGCGCTATCCCGGCATCGATTTGTCGCCGTATCGGTAGCCGGGCCGCGGCCCCCATCCCCCGGCCCCTTCCCCCAATCCTGGGGGAAGGGGAGAGATGCAATACGGAGCGATTGGGGCTAGAGGCAGAGCTTCAAGGCCACCTGTAGGGGCGCACGGCGTGCGCCCTTCGCGCCGCCGGCCGCGACCCACGGCGCGCCGCGGTGCCAACCGTTCGTGACGGCCGGTCCATCACCGGGCGCGGTCGAGCTCGTCGCTACCGGGAATCGCCCTGACGGTTCCGGGAAAGTGCGCGAGCCCCCAGGTGGCGAGCGCATCGATCGCACGTCCCAGCCCTCTGCCTTCGGCGGTGAGGCGGTACTCGAAACGTGGCGGATGCTCGCGGTAGCGAATTCGCTCCAGCAGCCCCGCGCGTTCCAGGCGCTTCAGGCGGTCGGCCAGGATGTTGGTGGGGATGTGCTCCGCTGAGGCGAGGAGATCGCCGTAGCGCTTCTGGCCGCCGAGCAGATCGCGGATCACCAGCAGGGTCCAGCGGTCCCCCACCAGGTCCAGCGCGCGGGCCACTGGGCACAGCGAACGGCCGGGGCCAGCCGTGGTCTCATCGCCTGCCCGCTCCTGACCGATCATCGTTGCCGGTGAACTCCTCTCGCATGCCGCGTTCCAGCCACTTGCATTTTAGAACAGACTGGTTGACACTGGTCCATAGGATCACTTGTTATTCGCAAGTGACCAGTGCGGGACGCGTGGGCGGTAGCCGCCGCCTGGCTCGGCCCGCCGAAGCATTGACGTGCAAGACGAAAGGCAGTCTCGACCGATGCGTACTCATGCCAATCCCAACACCAGCCGATACCTGGAGCTCGATGCCCTGCAGGAGGCGGTCCGCTGGCCGACCGTGGAACGCCGCACCATCGTCGTGCTGGCCGGCCAGCTTCTGGCTACCCGCCAGTTTCAGCGCGGCTACGCCTTTTTCCGCGAGCGGGCCGCCGCCCAACCGAACGAGCCGCTCCTCCTCGCCCTGGAAGGGGTCTTCCAGGCGAGGCTCGCCGGCCGGAAGCCCCTGTTCCGGCGTCCGGCCTGGATCCGCGACGCGGTGGGCAAGCTGGACCGCGCCGTGGCCCGGGAACCTGGTCTGACGACCTACTTCCGCGGCCTGGTGCTCGCCGAGCTTCCCGCCATGCTGGGCAAAGCGGGCGCGGCGGTGGCCGATCTCGAATGGGTGCTCGCTCACATGAACGCGTTCCCGACCGCGATCCGGCGCAGCGTTTACCGCGCCCTGGCCAGGGCCTACACGGCGCAGGGACGTGGCGCGGAGGCGCACGAGGCGCTGCAGCGCTCGGGCTATGCTTCCCTGGAACCCGGCGAGCCCCAATTCGTGACCGACGCCTGGCTCACGGCGGCGGATGGTTACCGCTTCGTCGCGCCCAGGTTAATCGAGCCGTCGCCCGGGATCTACGTCGCCCAGGGCTACGACTTCAGCGACTTCGCCTTCATCGCCACCGGCGATGGCCTGGTGGCCATCGACGCCGGCACCACGCCGGCCCGCGCCCAGGCCGCCCTGGACGACCTGCGGCGGCGGACCGATGCCCCTATCCGCCACGTGATCCTCACCCATGCCCACTGGGATCTCATCGGCGGCCTGAGCGCGTTCGCGCCGCCCGGCGTTCAGGTGATCGCCAGCGCCAACTTTGCCGATGAACTGCGCATCGTGAACGAGACGGGCGGCCGGCTTGGCGCCTTCTTCGGACGGGACGACCGCCACGACTACGCGCTGGCGCCCGACCGCCTGGTGGCCGAGCCGGAGACGCTGACCCTCGGCGGGGTGCAATTCACCCTGTACCCGGCCCACGGGGGCGAGACCAACGACGCGCTCCTGGTTCACCTGCCTTCGGCCGGCGTCCTCTTTGTCGGCGATGTCCTCATGCCGGAATTCGGCGCGCCCTTCCTGCCGGAGGGCTCGGCGGAGGGTCTGTTCGATACCCTGGCGCTGATCCAGCGGCTCGCGCCGCGGCTGCTCATCCACGGGCACACGGCGCTGACCGAGAACATCGGCTCAGAAACGCTCCCCGGCCTCGACGCCGCGCTGCGCGAGGTGTATGCGCAGGTGATGCGGGCGATCCGCGAGGGCAAGACGCTGGTGGAAATCCTCGAGGACAACCCGCTGCCCGGCAGCCTGCGCTCGCACCCAGGCGTCGTCGTGCCGTTCGTGGTGATGCGCGACGGCTTCATCGAGCGGCTCTACCACCAGCGCACGGGCTACTGGCAGCCCGATGGCGAGGGCATGGAGCCGGTCTCGCCCGCGGAGTGGGCGGCAGCGCTCGACCTGCTGGCCGGAGGCAAGGAGCGGGCCTTCGTACGCAGCGCCCGCGTCTTGCTGAGCCGGGGGAATGCCGCACTCGCCCTCAAGCTCATCGATCTGGGCCGGCAGCGTCATCCCGCGAGCAAGACCCTGGCCCGACTCCGCCGGCAGGCGCTGGATCGATTGCGCGAGCGCTACCACCAGCTCAACCCCTTCAAGTTCATCGTCTACTCGGGACTCGCGGGCGCGGAGCTGCTCCCGCTGCCCGATGACGTCCGGCAGGTCGCACCCGCCTTCGCCGAGCGCGAGCTTCCCCAGGCGCTGGCCGGCTAGAAGCCGCGGCCCACGAAGGCAGCGAGGCCGCCGCGTGCCGCGCCTGCAGCAGCCTGCTAACCCGATGCACTCCCGGAACTTACTCCCCACGATCGCCCCTCTCCCTCTCCCAGGATTGGGAGAGGGAGAGGGGTCGGGGGTGAGGATGAGGGCCCGCCGCTCGCCCGCCCGACCTCACACCTCGAACGGCAGATCGTACAGCTCCACCACGTTCTTGACGGTCATCGCGTAGCGCTCGTCCGCGGTGCAGTCCTGCATGATCGTGTCCAGCACCTTCTGCGAGTCGGGGAAGACGGAGTCGCCGTGCGGGTAGTCGCTGCCCCACATCAGCGTGTTCGTACCGGAGAGATAGCGCGTCATGATCCCGATCTCGTCGTCTTCGAAGGTGATCAGGAAGTTGCGCCGCCAGTAGTCGCTCGGCTTCAGCGGCGTGGCGCCCGGCTGCCGCGGCCCGCCGCGACGGAAGTAGGCCATGTCGAGCCGCTTCAGCAGGGCGCCGAGCCAGCCCGTCTCGAACTCCGTGGGCACGAAGCGGATCTCGGGGAAGCGCTCGCAGACGCCGGAGGTGATCAGGTCGGCGATCGTGAACATCACGCCGGCGAAGGCAAGCGCGTAGCCGGCCTGCGGGTGCGGCAGGCCGTGATTCGGCGTGGCGCCCGTGAAGATGTGCATGGTGAGCGGCAGCTTCAACTCTTGCGCCGCGGCCCAGAACGTGTCGTACCAGGGGTCGGAGTAGGGGTGCTCCGGCGGCGCCGTGGCGGGAATGCAGACGCCGATGTGGCCCAGCTTTTTCGCCCGCTCCATCTCCGCGATCGCCGCGTCGAGATCGAAAAGCTGGATGCAGGCCAGGGGGAAGAGCCGGCCGGGCGCGGCGGCGCAGTAGTCGGCCGTCCAGTCGTTGTAGGTGGCGAAGCTGGCCTTCACGATCGCCAGATCTTCGATCTGGTAGACGTTGAACAGCACGCTGGGATAGAGCACCTCGGCATCGATGCCGTCGATTTCCTGGTCCGCGATGCGCTGCTTCACATCGTAGACGCCGGGCCGCGCCAGGCCGTAGCCCTGCTTCACCAGCTCGCGCGTGTCGGTCTTGGTGAAGTCGACGCCGGCCATAAAGAAGCCGGAGATGCCGAGGCCGAACTTGCCGTTGCCCAGGTCCAGCACCGGGCCGCGGTCTGCCGTCTCCACCACGCGCGGCGCCCGCTCGCCGAAGCGCTTCGCCAGCGGCAGGAACAGCTCCGGCGGCTCAACCACATGCGAATCGGCCGAAATGCACAACTGCTTCGCCATCACGCTTCTCCATCATGGAACGCTCAGTGCCCGCACCGGTGCCCGGTGCGCGGCCAACGTACACCCGCGAACCGCGCGGCAACAACCGGCCAGTGGCCGTCGCCCTTGACGGTGTCGGCTCCCGGTTCCACGCTAAGCCTGCGCCGCACGATCGAGGCCGGCGCTGCGGGAGACAGGGCACGGCTGGCGTATCCAACCTGCCCGAGGTGACATGTGTCGCAAGAGTGGGATACGGCGCCGCTCGCCGGCCTGAGCTTCGCCATCGGCAGCCGCACCGCCGCCGCCGATCTCGCCGCCTTCGTACTGCGCGACCTCGGCGCACGCACGGTCGCCGCATCCGACGGCGCCGCGGACCTGGCCGACGCCGGCGTAAACGTCCGGCGCAGCGCCGTGCTGCTCAGCCCCTACGGCGCAACGGGCCGCTTCGCCGGCGCGCCGGACCACCACGCCGCGATCGGGGCCGTGGGCGGCGCGCTGCTGGGACAGTACACCTACGCGCCCGGCCCGGCTTATCTCGTCTCGCCCTACGCCACGGTGGGTCAGGCGCTGCTCGCCACCGCGGCCGCCTGCGCCGCGCGCCTCGGCGGCGCAGGCGGCGAGCCACTGCCGGTGAGCGGCATCCAGGGGCTGTTCGCTGTGCAGGCCGGCTTCTACTGCTTCGGCGCCGAGCCGGAGCCACAACGTTTCGCCCACAGCCCGCGCGGCCAGTCGCCCACCTATTCGACCTACCGCGCCGCCGACGACTGGATCTTCATCGGCGCCTCCACCACGCCGTTCATGATCAAGGTCTTGCAGACGGTCGGCCTCGACAGCCTGCTGGACGACCCGCGCCTGCACGGCGGGGCGCGCGGGCTGCGCGACCCGGAGCTTGCCGGCGAAGTGTGGCAGCGCATGGACCCGATTGTCCGCCGCGAGCCGCTCGACGCATGGCTGGCCCGCTTCGAGGCGGCGAAGGTGCCCGCCGGACCGGTGCTCAGCCTGGAGGAGACGCTGGCCCACCCGCAGATCCGCGCCGCCGGCCTGGCCGAGCCCGGCGAGCCCATCGGCCGCCTGACGCGCATGAGCGCCGTGACGCGCCGTGGCGACGGCGTGCCTCGCACGGCGGCCGGGTCCGGCCCGCTGCCGCTCTCCGGCCTGCGCGTGGTCGAGCTGGCGGGCTACATCGCCGGCTCGTACGTCGGCCGGCTGCTGGCCGATCTCGGCGCCGACGTGGTCAAGATCGAGCCGCCGGACGGCGACCCGTTCCGCGTCAACGGCCTCGGCTTCCCGGCGTGGAACCACGGCAAGCGCGCCCTCTCGCTCAACCTGCGCGACGCGGCCGGGCGCGATCGCCTCACCGCGCTGGTGGCCGGGGCCGACATGCTCGTCACTAACTACCGGCCGGAAGCGCTGACGCGCATGGGCGTCGGCCGCGACGACCTGTTCGCGGTCAATCCGGCGCTGATTCACTGCACCGTCTCGGCCTTCGGCGAGAGCGGGCCGCTGGCGCACCTGCCCGGCTTCGACCCGGTGGTGCAGGCGTTCGCCGGCATCATGAAGCGGCAGGGCGGCGAGGGCGAGCCGGTGAAGCCGCAGATGGCGGCCACGGACTACCTCTCCGGCATGCTCGGCGCCATCGGCGTGCTGGCGGCGCGGCTGGCGCAGCTCCAGCGCGGCGGCGGCTACGAGGTGCGCACCTCGCTGCTCGCGGCGGCGCTGCTGCTCAACTACGCCGCCTACGAAGACGTGCGCGCCGGCCGCGCCTATCTCGTCGGCGGCCGCGACTTCAAAGGCCCGCGCCCGCTGCACGGCCTGCACCAGACGCGGGACGGCTGGCTGCTGACGGCCGCAGACGAAGAGGCGGCGCCAAACGCTGCGGCCGAGCGCTATCTCGCCGGCCATCTCGTTCAGGAGACCACCGAGGCCGCGATCGCACGGCTGGCGGCGCTGGGTGTGCCGTCCATCCCCTGCATCCACCCCTACGATCTCAGCGCCGAGCCGCACTTCAGCGAGAACCGCCTCTGGCTGCGCATTGAGCAGCCTGAGCTGGGGCCGCTGACGCTGCCCGCGCCCGTGCTCGGTCCGCCTGGCGACGGCGCGCCTGCCCCGGCGCTGGGCGAGCACAACGGGCTCGCGGACGTGTGGCGTGCAGGGCCGGCGGCGGTGCCCGTGCGGGGCGCCTCCCCCCGATTTGGCTGAAGCCAAATCTCCCTTCCCTGCAAACGCGTGATGCAAAACAGGGGCCGCCTGGCAGTGGCGCTGGCGGGCCGCCTATGGCGCGACGGTGGTGCCGCCGGCCGCCGATCGCCGCGGAGGGGCGATCGGCAATCAACGCGGGGTTAGGCGCGTAGGCCGGCCAGCACGTCGTCCGGGCGGTGCAGGCGGCCGCAGGCGAAGACGGCGGCGATGCGGCGCGTGTTGCGGATGTCGGCCAGCGGGTCGGCGTCAAGCAGCAGGGCATCGGCGCTGAGGCCGGGCTTGATCGCGCCGAACTCGTCCTGCCGGTCCAGCCGTTCGGCCGCGCGGCGCGTGGCGGCCTGCAGCGCGGCCAGCGGCGAGAGGCCCGCCCGCACCAGCAGCTCCAGCTCGCGGTGCAGGGAGAAGCCGGAGACGATCGCGACATTGGGGCAGTCCGTGCCGGCCAGCACGCGCCCGCCCGCGGCATGAAAGCCGCCCACGAGCTGCAAGATGTTCTGCCAGCAGCGCCGTGAGCGCCCCTTCGCGTTCTCCGAGGCGCCGGCCGCGGCCTGGCGGCGCTCGGCCCAGCGGCTTTGCAGCTCCTCGGCAACGGGCGCGGGCAGCAACGGCAGCAGGGGCGTGCGCTCGGGGTCGTCCATCGACGTGTCGCCGGCATCGTCGCCGATCGCGGCCGGGCGTGCGGCGAACAGCACCAGCGTCGGGTCCAGCGCCGTATCCGCGGCAAGCAGGCGCTCGTAGAGGCGCTGCACCGCCGGCCCGCGCGGATCGATCTCGGTCAGCACGCGCCAGAGCCAGCCGCCGTACTCGAACGGCGTCATGGTGCCGGGATGCTCCGGCCGCTCGGCGGCGGTCGCCAGCTCGCCGAAGGCCATCAGGTGTTCGAGGCAGTCCACGCCGGCGTCGGCCGCGTCCGCGCCCCAGGTCGCCTGCTGGTGCATGAAGACGCGCAGGCCGCGTGCGTGCGCCCGCGCCGCCGCTCGCCGCGCCGTCTGCGGCCGGATGGTGATGTAGAGCTTGACCGCGTCAGCGCCGGCGCCGGCCAGTCCGTCGATCTCGCCTTCGATCTGCTCGGCGTCGATCTCGCGGCTCATTGCGGCGAAGCCCGCGAAGGCCTTGCCCTCTTCCAGCATCGGGCCGGTGAACAGCAGGCGCGGGCCGAGCTGCTCGCCGCGTGCCAGCGCGCCGCGGCGGGGAACGAGGTCGCCGAGCTGGCCGCCGAGATCGAGCACGGTGGTGACGCCGGCGGCGAGGAACAGGGACAGATGCGCGCGCTCCGGCGGCTGCGTGTGCACGTGCATATCGACCAGGCCAGGAATCAGGAACTTGCCCCGGCCATCGATCGTCTCGGCGCCGTCCGGTTCGGGAATCGCCGCCGCGGGACCGACGCGGCTGAAGCGGCCGTCCTCGATCACGACGCCGGCGCCGGGCAGGGGGGCGCCGCCGAGGCCGTCGATCAGCGTGACGCCGGTGATGACGAGCGGCCGCGCGGCGTTGCCAGCATTCATGGGTTTCTGTCCTTCGAACGTAGCGGCGGGTTGCGGCGAGCGGCACCGACGTGGCGAACGATGACACGGCGGACGGCCGAAATGCAACGGTTTCCACAGCCGCGCCGCGCTCAACTTCCCCGAATTCCACTCGACACTCATCCGCAGGAGGCCGCATGGATCTGCCCTTGTCGCGCCGCAACGTGGCCCGTGCAGGGGCGGCGCTGTGCGTGCTCTGCGCGCTGATCACGTTGCCGAGCCTGCTGCTGCCCGGCCCTGGCGGCAGCAACGTGGCGGGCCTGCTGGGCGCAGCGCTCGCCGCCATGCTGCTGGCGCCGCTGCTCTGGCTGCTGCCGTGGCAGCGCTGGCCGCAGCGGGCGAGCCTGGTCTTCGCGGTCATCACCATCGGGCTGATCGCGCTGAATAACTACGTCGCCGGCGCCGCCCCGTACCGTCTCAGCGCGTTCTTTCTCGTGGTCTTCGTCTGGGTGGGCCTCGGCCAGCCGCGGGGCACGTCGCTGGCGCTGACGCCGCTGCTGGCGGCGGCGTCCCTGCTGCCGGTGCTGTTCCGGCCGCATCCCACCTCCGCGATCAGCTCGATCGGGTACGTGGCGCCGCTCTGCCTGCTCGTGGGCGAGACGCTCTCTTGGCTCACGGCCCAGTGGCGCCGCTCGCAGCAGGCGGTGATCGCCAACGAAGCGCGGCTGCAGCACATCGTCGAGACGTCCCCCGACCTGATCGGCGTGCTCGACCAGCGCGGCTGCTACACCTTCGCCAACCAGGCGCACGAGACGATCCTCGGCCGCCCGCCGCGACAACTGCTCGGCGCCTCGCCCTTCGCCTTCCTGCACCCCGACGAGCTGGCCGAGGTGCAGGAGCGGTTCAGCCGGCGCGTCGTCTGCGATACGGCCGGCAGCGCCCCGCACTCCGGCATCACCGTGCGCCTGCGCCACACGGATGGACGCTACATCTGGATCGAGGCCCGCACCCAGACCGTGTTTGACCCCGCCGGCCAGGCGGAGGGCCTGCTGATCATCGGGCGCGACATCACCGCCCGCGTTGACCTGGAGGAGCGCCTGCGTCACCAGGCCTTCCACGACCCGCTCACCGGCCTGCCCAACCGCGCCCTGTTTATGGACCGGCTGGCACAGGCGCTGAGCCGCGGCGAGCGCCGCGGCACGGTCACGGCCGTGCTCTTCCTCGACCTGGACCGCTTCAAGCTGATCAACGACAGCCTCGGCCACGAGGCCGGCGACGCGCTGCTGGTCGCCGTGGCCGAGCGGCTGCGCGCCTGCCTGCGGCCCGCCGATACCGTCGCCCGCTTTGGCGGCGATGAGTTCATCGTGCTGCTTGAGGAGGGCGTGTCACGAGAAAGCATCGTCGCCGTGGCGCAGCGCGTGCTCGCCGCACTGACCCAACCCTACGACCTGAATGGCGGCAATGGCAGCAATGGCAACGAGGTCTTCAGCGGGGCGAGCATCGGCATTACCCTGAGTGACACCGCCAGCGCACGGCCCGACGAGCTGGTGCGGGAGGCGGACATCGCCCTTTTCGAAGCGAAAGCTGCGGGGCGCGGCAGCTACGTGCTGTTCGACGCCGGCATGAAGGCCGCCAGCAGCGACCGGCTCGACCTGGAGACGGACCTGCGCCAGGCGTTGAGCCGCGGTGAGCTGCACGTCTACTACCAGCCGGAGGTCGATATCGACTCCGGCCTGGTGGTGGGGATGGAGGCGCTGCTGCGCTGGCAGCACCCGCGCCGCGGCCTAATCGGCCCGGATCGCTTCCTTGCCCTGGCGGAGGAGACCGGCCTGATCCTGGAGATCGGCCCCTGGGTGCTGGAGCAGGCCTGCCGCGACACGCGCCGCTGGCAGGAGCAGCACCTGGGCACCCGGCCGCTGGTGGTGAGCGTCAACCTCTCCCCGCGCGAGTTCGCCTGTGCAGCGCTGCCCGCCGAGGTGGCCCGCATCCTGGAGCGCACGCGGCTTGCCCCCGGCTCGCTGCGGCTGGAGATCACGGAAGCCGCGCTGATGCAGGACCTGGAGCTCACCCGGCGCACGCTGCACGCGCTCAAGGAGCTGGGCGTCTGGCTGGCGATCGACGACTTCGGCAGCGGCTACTCCTCGCTCAACCACCTGCGCCACTTCCCCGTGGACACGATCAAGATCGATCGATCGCTCATCGCCGGCCTGGACGGCGACGCCGGCGCCATCTCGATCGTGCGCGCCGTCACGGCCCTGGGCCACGCGCTGGGCTTGGACGTCACCGCGGAAGGCATCGAGACGGCGGACCAACTCGCGCTGATGGAGGCGGTCAACTGCGACCGCGGTCAGGGCTGGTTCTTTGCGCCGCCCGCTCCGGCTGCCGAGCTGGACGAGCTGCTGCGCCGCGACGCCGCCTCGCGCTCCGGCATGGGCAGCTTCGACGATCTGCGGCAGCAGGCCGGCTGAGCGCCGCGGCAAGGCCGCCTGCCGTCACGCGCCGGCCAGGTGCACGCGAGGAATTAGTGCTTTATCGAAGCGTGAAAGCGACTCGGGTGTGAGGGCTTCGACGGCGGCGAGGCAGCGCTCGGACTCGGCTACGAAGCGCTCGACATCGACACCCAGGCAGCGCGGCTGGAACGGCTGCAGCAGACGCAGTCCCTTCGCCATCATGCGAGCGGCGCCGTAGAGGTTGCCGCGCTGCAGGTGCAGCAGCCCTACGCCGACCTGCAAGATGCCCTGGTACAGATAGCGGATCGGGTCCGTCTCCGCGATCCAGGCGTCCTCCAGCGTCTCGTGCTGCTCAAAGAATTCGCCGCGGTTGAACTGCGCGAAGCCCTCCAGCACGAGCGCTGGCGGCGCCTCCGCGCAGCGGGGCGAGGGGAGGCCGCGGCCGATCTTTGGAATGGCCGGGCGCGGGCGCGCGCCGTGACCGCGCCGCGTGGTTCGCTCTTTGCCGGTCTGGCCGTCGCCTGCCATCGCCTCACTCTTGGTGGACCCAATCGGGTGACACGGGGCCGGTTGTGCGTGGAGAGCTTCGCGCGAAAGCGGTCTGACGCTCAAGCTTCCTGCGGCAGGGCGTCGGCGCCGGCATCCCACTCGACCTTGAAGCCGGCAAGCAAGCTCGCCGCCAGCTCGCCGCTCAGCCGGCGCGGATAGGCGGGATCGGCGGGCGTGCCCATGTTGCCGGGGAACTGCGCCGTGTCCAGCTCCAGCGCGCTCGATTCGCCGTACGGATCCTGGCTGACGACGACGCGCTGGCCGCGCATGCCCTCGTAGAAGAGGCGCGGCACGATCGTGGCGTCGGGCGCCTGGGCAAGGATGCGGCAGGCGAGCGAGACCATCGTGTCGATGCGCCGCGCCACGTCCTCGACCGTGCCGACGGTGTTGCCCGCCGGGCGACGCCGCACCTCGCCCACGGCCACGCAGCCGGCGCGGGTGATGCGCAGGTAGCCGAAGACCTCTTTCTCGCCGCGCAGATCGACCTCGCCCGGCCGTGTCTTCATCAGCTCCGGCGTCAGCTTCCAGCCGGCGCAGAAGGGGTCGCTCTCGCTGATCAGCTCGTCCGCGTGCTCGCGCGCCCAGAGATACGGCTCCGCCGTGGCGCGCTGCATGCAGGCGACGACGCCCACGCCGTAGAAGGCGTAGTGCGCCTGCAACAGCTTTTCGATCATCGCGTCGATCTGGCGCTCGGCGCGTTCGCGCTCGTTGCGCCCGCGCTGGTAGAGCGCGTCCAGCTCGGCGCGGGAGCGCACGGAGCGCACGCCCGCGGCGGTGGAGAGCAGCACGGCGCCGTCGGGCACCAGCAGGTGCGGCGGCGAGGGGCTCTGGCGCACGGAGACGAGGCTCAGCTCGGCGCCGGCGGGCGAGACGGTGCGCTCGCTGGTGAGCAGGTGCTCGACCGGCGGATCGACGCGGCCCAGTGCGGCGGCGAGCGCTTCGGCCGCTGCCTCGCCGGAGATGCCGGGCACGGCGCCCGGCGCGCCGCTCTCCGCGTTGATCTCGCAGCCGAGCGCAACGTAGCCGCCGGTGGCGTTGGCCAGCGCCACGATCAGCGGCGCCAGCGCTTCCGCCCCGTCCAGCAGCGCCGCGAAGCGGGCGCGATCGTAGCGGCCGCCGACGCGGCGCAGCAGCGGCGCCGGCAACAGCGCGGCCAGCGGATTCGCATCCGCCGGGGATCTCCTCGCGGGATCGGGCGCGGCGCTCGTCATCTCCCCTCCGTGGAGTAGGGTACAGGTGACAGGGTACAGGGAACAGGGGGCGAGGAAATAGGAACGGGGAAGCAGAATATAGGAGCGGCGGACCGCCACTATTTCCTAGTTCCTTCATCCTTTTTCCTCGCACTCAGTTCATGCGTTCGCGCTCTTCGGCGTCGCGCTCGCGCTCCAGCTCGCGGCGCTCGCGGTCCTCATCACTTTCCTCGCCCGGGCCGGCGCTTGCGGGCGGACGCGCCTGCAGCCTCGTGCCCAGCATGGCGTACCAGTCGCCGCCCAGGTAGTGCAGCGGCTTCTCGTCCTCGTCCGCCAGCGTCCACAGCTCGTTGTAGGCTTCCTCATCGGCCGAAACGGCGACGACGCGGCCGACGAACAGCGTGTGGTCGCCGATGCGCAGCGCGTCCTCCACGCCGCACTCGATGTAGGCGACGCAGCCCTCCAGCAGCTTCGCCCCCACCTTGCGGGCATGGAAGGTCGGCAGCTTCGACAGCTCCAGTTTGTCCAGGTCGCGGCCGCTGGTGGTGCCGAAGTACTGGCAGTGGTTCAGCAGCCGGCGGCCGGGGATGTTCAGCGCGAACTCTTCGGAGAAGCGGATCATGTCGTGCGTGTGGCGCGAGGGATGCACGGCCACGCCGATGAAGGGCGGGTCGGCGCTGAGCGGCATGCTCCAGGCCGCGGGCATCACGTCCTCGCTGTTGCGCCAGGTGGTGGTCACCAGCACCAGCGGGCCGCAGACCAGCAGGCGGCGGGCGTCGTGCTCGGAGAGGTTGCGTCGCATGAGGGCCCCTTTGAGGGTGGAGGGTGAAGGGCGCGGGGCGAAGGGCCGGCCTTCCGCCCGAACCGGCGTGCCGCGCTGCTGCCATCAGCGTACATGGTTATCCTCAGGATTCGCAGCGAGCGAAGCACAATCTGTTCAGGCGTCTTTCCTGCACGCGTCGCTCCTGCTCCGGCGCTCGCCGTGCTTCGCTTCTGTATAGGACGGATCCTCCGGCAGCTCCAGGCGCGGGTTGACCTGCGCCTGCTCCGCGCGTGAGTCGGTGAGCGAGCACGCTGCCGGCCGCGATCAAGCGCGCCAATGCTTCCCATTCAGATTTGGTCAATGTGATTGGTCAATGTGAAATGTGACAGGATAGCTCTGCTGCATCCGGGCAGCGTGTGCGCCGATCGCCGTTCGGTCACATCACGAGGAATCGAACGCAAGCCGATCTCAGGTTCGCGACAACGTCGAGCGCGTTCCAACGCGACGTTCGCCGCCGCGCGCTGGCGCGTTGATCCGGCGATCGGCCCTCTCACGGTTTCCTCATCCGTCGATGCTTAGGGTGAGTACGATAGGCGAGGGCCGGCGTGTGTGTGCCGGCGCGGTGAGGTGCGCATGGCCGGCCAGCCCTGCATCCTCGTGGTGGACGACGACGCCCGCATCGTCGCCTCGCTGCGGCGCGCCCTGATCTACGAGGGCTACCGGGTGGAGACGGCGGGCGACGGTCCGGCCGCCCTCGCCTGTACCCGTGAGCGGCTGCCGGACCTGGTCGTGCTCGACGTAATGCTGCCTGGCATCGACGGCATGGAGGTCTGCCGCCGCCTGCGCGACGACGGCGACATCCCGATCCTGATGCTTACCGCCCGCGACGCCACGGCCGACCGCGTGCGCGGCCTCGACAGCGGCGCCGACGACTACCTGGCCAAGCCCTTCGCCTACGAGGAGTTTTTGGCCCGGGTGCGGGCCCTGCTGCGCCGCCGTGCGCCGCAGACGAACGCGGTCCTGCGCTACGCCGATCTCTCGCTGGACGCCGATGCGCACCAGGTTCACCGCGGCGAACGGGCCGTCGCGTTCACCGCGCAGGAGTTCGAGCTGCTGCGCCTCTTCCTGCGCCATCCGCGCCAGGTGCTGACGCGCGATCAGATCCTGGAAGCCGCCTGGGGTTACGAATCCGAGGCCGTGAGCAACGTCGTCGATGTCTACGTCGGCTACCTGCGGCAGAAGCTGGAAGCCGGCGGCGAGCCGCGCCTGCTGCATACCGTGCGCGGCGTGGGCTACGTGCTGCGGGAAGGCGCGGGATGACGATCCGGCTGCGCATCGCCCTGTTCGCGGCGGGCGTGGTCTTGGTCGCGGTGGCGCTGTTCGGCCTGCTGCTCTATGCCCTCGCCGCCTACGGCGCCCGCGCCGGCCAGGACCAGGCGCTCTCGCTGCGCGGCCAGCAGGTCGTCACCTTTCTCAGCTTCGCTCCAGCCCAGGAGCTGGCCGCGGCGCGCAGCGGCCCGCCGCTCGACCTGGCGACAAGCGAGGACACCTTCACCGAGGTGCTCTCGCCGGACGGCTCCGTGCTCTACAGCAACGGGCAGCTCGGCGGCGCCACGCCGGCCGTACCGCAGGACGCCCTCACCGCGGCCGCGGCCAGGGGCTTCGCCTTCGCCAGCGTTACTCCGGGGCGGGGCGTGACCCTGCGCCTCTACGTGCAGCACTACACGCGGCCCGGCGGGCTGGCCGGCGGTTACGCCGTGGCCGGCCAATCGATGCGCCTGCGCAACAGGCAGTTGCGCAGCCTGCGCGGCCTGCTGCTGATCTCGGCGCTGGTCACGTTGCTCGCCGCCCTCGCCGCTTGCTGGCTCCTGGCACGCCGAGCGCTCAAGCCGATCGACAGGCTGGCGAACGCAGCCGATGCGATTGGCGCAACCGCTGATCTCTCGCGTCGCCTGCCGCCGCGCCGCACGCGGGACGAGGTCGGCCGGCTCACGGCAAGCTTTGATCGCATGCTGGCGCGGCTGGAAGCGGGGCAGGACCGGCTGAAGGACGCCTACGCGAAGCTGGCGCAGGCGCTGGAGGCGCAGAAGCGCTTTGTGGCCGACGCCTCGCACGAGCTGCGCACGCCGCTGACCACGATCCGCAACAACGTCGCCTTCCTGCGGCAACATCCGCAGGGCGACCCGGCCGACCGCGCCGCCGCGCTCGACGACATCGCCGCCGAGGGCGAGCGCATGAGCAGGCTGGTGCAGGACCTGCTGACGCTTGCCCGCGCCGACGCCGGCTACCACCTGGAGCTGACGCCGATCGATCTCGCGCCGCTCGCCCGAGACGTTTGCCGCCAGGCGCAGCGGCAGCAGCCCGCGCGCACGATTGCGCTTGCTGCCGAACCGCTGCCGGCCAGCGCGAACGCCGACGCGATCACGCAGCTCCTCTGGATCTTCATCGACAACGCGATCAAGCACACACCGGAGGGCGGACGCATCTCCGTGCGGTTGGCGCGGTGCGGCGATCGTGCGGTGCTGGCCGTCGCCGACGAGGGGCCGGGCATTCCGCAGGGCGAGCTGCCGCGCATCTTCGAGCGCTTCGTGCAGGCCGACCCGGCGCGGAGCACGGGCGGCGCCGGCCTCGGCCTCGCCATCGCCCGCTGGATCGCCGCGGAGCACGGCGGCACGGTCTCGGCGTGCAACAACCCCGGCGCAGGCGTCACCTTCACCGCCGAGCTGCCCGCGGCGGCAGGCGATGCCGTCCCATCTCTCCAGGGCTCCGCACCGGCCTGATGCCGCGCGGCGCCGACCGTCGCGCCTCGCTCGATCTCTCATCAGCCTCTCACGAATCGCTTAGGCAACGCTCACGAGCCTGCCCGACAGTGAAGACGCAAGCATCGCGACTTACCAGTAACGATGCCGCAGCGAGCGAGGCCGATGAACGAGCAGACGCCACGCCAACCAACCGCCGATGCGAGCCGAGCGACACTCAGTTTCGTGCTGCTGCTGATGCAGGCCGCGATCGGCCTACTGGAGACGCTTGTGACGCTCGCGTTTGCCGGCGCGACGCCCATCGGAGCCGCGGTAGGGCTGGCGTCGGCGGCGATCGTCACGCTGCTGGTCGTCATTGCGGCCGGCGTGGTGCGCGGCTGGCGCTGGGCGAGGATCGCGGCCACGGTCTTCGAGGGGCTGCTGCTGCTCGGCGCGGCGCTGCGCTTGCTGCTGCGGCACGGCACCAGCAACGGCCTCGTTTGGCTGCTGGCCGACGTGGCGTTGCCGATCGCCTTGATTGACCTGCTCTGGATTCGCTATGCGCCCGAGCCGAAGCTGCAAGTGGGTTCCGCCGTCGAGAGCACGGACACCGCCGCGCGGCGACGGAACGGCGCTGCACAACCGGCGCCACCGGCGTAGGAGCGTCGCAGGATGGTTGCGGCGCCGGCTCGCTGGCAGCGGCCGGCACGGGAGGCAACGAGATGGACGGTTCAAGCGGCAGCGGCTTGCTCTGGAACGTGGCGCCCGAGCACATGCCCGCCCTGGTCTGGCCGCTCTTCCTGCCCCTGGTGATCTGGCTGTTCCTGACGCTCGTCCGCCGAGCCGCGGCCGGCGGCAATCGCCTCTCGCTGCGCTTCGTGCGCGGCTATGAGGCGTCGTCCGACGCGACGCGGGTGGCGGCGGTGCTGCTGCTGCTGACGGCGATGATCCACCTCTCCATCGTGCCCACGCACGCGCAGGACGACCCGCAGCTGGCGAAGCTCTTCGCGATCAACGGCCTGCTCTTCATCGCCGCGGCGCTCGCGGCCTTCACCTGGCGCTGGTGGCGGCCGGCCGCCGCACTGCTGCTGGCGCTGACCATCCTCGCGTACATCTCCTACATCGCGCAGGGCAAGGAGGATGCGGACCAGGTCGGCCTTGCCACCAAGATGATCGAGGTGCTCGCGCTCGGCCTGATAATCGCACCGACGACAGCAACCGTCCGCTCCTGGGTGCGCAAGCTGCGCTGGACGGCCGCCGGGGTCGCCGTAATGCTGCTGACGTTGCTGACCGGCGTCACCGTCTGGGCAGCGCAGAACCGTGAGGCAAACGCGGCCTCGGCAATGGCTGCCAGCGCCAGCCAGCCGGCGCACCGGCCCGATGCGCACGACGAACTCCTCGCGGCGAACGCTCTGAGCATGCCCGGCATGGCTGGCGGCGGTACGCAGGCGGGAGATCACCTGGCGGGACAGCATATCGCCGTTGCCGCGGGACACGACCATGCCGGGCACGACGATCATGGCGGCGTGACTGGTATGCCCGGCACGGGCGGCGTGCCCAACAGCATGATGCACCGCGACGAGCCGGGAATGGTGATGCAGCCGGCGCCCGACACCCCGCCCACGCCGGAGCAGGTCGCCGCCGCGAACCAGCTCGCCGCCAATACCGCGGCCGGCATTGCCCGGTACCGGGATCTCGCCGCGGCCACCGCCGACGGCTATCGCGCCACCACCAACCCGCTCGGCCCCACGGTGCACTATCTCAACCCGAAGTACATGCACGACGGCAAGATCCTCGATCCCCAGGCGCCGGAGGTGCTGGTCTACGCCAACACCCGCTCCGGGCCGCTGCTGCTCGGCGCCATGTATGTGATGCCGAAGCCCGGCGAGTACGGCCCCGATCCCGGCGGCTCAATCACACGCTGGCACATGCACGACAACGTCTGCTTCACGGCCACCGGCTTCGTGGTGGGCGTGCTCTCGCCCTTCGGCACCTGCCCGGCGGGCTCGTTCAACGCGCCCACGGCCTACATGATGCACGTGTGGACCGCCGGCAACCCGGCCGGCCCCTTCGGCGACCTGGACCGCGCCTGGCTGGCCGGGTTGATCGCGCAGTAGCATCGGTGCGAGGACCGGTTCATGCCGCGCTTGCCGAACCCTCGTCTGCTCGTGCCGGCCAGCGTCGTCGCTGCCTCACTGCTGCTGGGAATCGCCTGCGGCCCCGCGACGAACCACGGTGCGGCTGGTCCCGCCACGCCTGCCAAAGCGGCTGCCGCAACGCCGATAGACGGCGCACCTGACACCGGCGTGTCGTCTCCGAGCGCCGTCGCGACCGTGGCCGAAGGGTTGCCGGCCGCCGTCGTGGCTGGATCGCAGCCCCGCGCCGGTGGTCGCACGGCCGGGCAGGAAGATTGCAACGAGGCGAGCTATGACTCGAGCGGCAGCCCGGTTGGGGCCTATCTTTGCCTGCCCGACGGCGCGGGGCCGTGGCCGGCAGTCGTCGTGCTGCACGGCGCCGAAGGGCCGCGGCTGAATCCGGGCTACCGGCTGATCGCGCAGGGGCTGGCGCAAAACGGCTTCGCCGCGCTGCAAATCGATTACTTCTCACAGACGCCCGGCGACGGGGCGTTCGGCAATCCCCCGGCCGCCGACTACCTGCAGGACGCGCCGACCTGGCTGCGGGAGATCGCCGACGGTATCAGCTATCTCCAGGGGCTGCCGCGGGTCGATCCGCAGCGCATCGGCGTCAACGGCTACTCGCTGGGCGCCTTCATGGCGCTCGACGCGGCGATGCTGGACCCGCGGATCAAGGCCGTGGTCGAGTTCTACGGCGGTGTTGTGCCCGGCTTTACCACGAACCTGGACCAGATGCCGCCGGTGCTGATGCTGCATGGCGATGCCGACGCGCTGGTGCCGGTGAGCGACGCCTACACCCTCAAAGACCTGCTCTCGTCGCACGGCAGGCCGTACGAGATCACGATCTACGCGGGTGCGCCGCACGGCTTCAACTTTATCCCCGGCCCCGCGCAGCAGGCGGCGCGCGACGACGCCTACGCGCGCATGGACGCCTTCTTCACCAGGTGGCTGCGTGCGCCGGACGGTGGCCCTTAAGTAAATAGCTCGCCCGCCGCTACGCGCCGCCCTGGACACCGGCCCGCGACTCCTGCTCGCGCAGCCACTGATCGCGCACGCCAAGCCCGTCGTAGGCGGCGTACTTGTAGGAGTCGGCGAGGCTGGGATAGTTGTAGACCGCATCGATGAAGGCGTCGATCGTGCCGTTATCGGCCATCACATGCGCGCCAATGTGCACCAGCTCGGAGGCCAGCTCGCCGATATGGTGGGCGCCGAGCAGCCGCTTGTCCTCCGGCGAGAAGACGAGCTTGAGCATGCCCGCCGTATCGCCGATGATCTGGCCGCGCGGGCTCTTATCGTAGTAGGAGCGGCCCACCAGGTAGGGGACGCCTTTCGCCCGGCACTCCTCTTCGGAGAGGCCAACGGTAGACACTTCGGGAATGCTGTAGACGGCCATCGGGCAGACGGCGGAGACGTGCTCGGTGGCGGGCAGACCGAAGGCATGCGTGATGGCGGCACGGCCCTGCTCCATCGAGACGGAGGCGAGCGCGGGAAAGCCCAGCACGTCGCCCGCTGCATAGATGTGCGGCGCGCCGGTGCGGAAGCATTCGTCTACCACCACATGGCCGTCCGCGTTCAACGCCACGCCGGCGTGCTCGAGTCCGAGTCCGGCAACGTTGCCGCGACGGCCGGCCGCGTACAGCACGATTTCGCTGTGAAGCGTGTCGCCGCCGGTGAGCGTCAACTCGACGGAGTCACGCCGCGTCTGTACGCCGGCCACGCGCTCGTTGAAGACGAAGCGCAGGCCGATCGACTCCAGGTGCGCCTGCAGGCGGTCGCGAATCTCGCAGTCTAAGAAGGAGAGCAGTTGCGGGCTGGAAACGATCTGCGTGACGTCCAGGCCGAGTGCGGTGAACAGCGCCGCATACTCGCAGCCGATGATGCCGCCGCCCACCACGGCGACCGACTTCGGCAGCCGCTTCATGCGCAGGATCGTGTCCGAGTCGAAGACCAGATCTTCGTCGAAGGGCACGTGCTGCGGGTGATTCGGCACCGAGCCGGTGGCGATCAGGAAGGCGTCGGCGCTGAGTTCCAGCCGGCCGCCGTCGTTCCGATCAACGCGCAGCCGGTCGGGCGCGACGAAAGCGGCCTCGCCCCAGATCAGGTCGATGCCGTGGCGCTTGAGGTTGCGCTCGATCAGCGCCCACTCGGTCTCGACCACGGCGCGCTCGCGGTGCATGAACTCCACCACGGTGACGCCCTCGCGCAGCGAGTAGTCGATACCGTAGAGACCGCGCTGGCGCAGGCCGGAGAAGTAGAGCGCCGTCTCGCGCAGCGTCTTCGAGGGGATCGTGCCGGTGTTGACGGTGGCGCCGCCGAGGTGCGGCCCGCGCTCGACGATCGCCACCTTCTTGCCGAAGTACGCCGCCCGCGCCGCGCCCTTCTCGCCTGCCGGGCCCGAGCCGATCACCACCAGGTCGTAGTGAGAGGTCATGCCGGCCACGATCCTGTGCGGGCTATTTGCAGATGGCTTCAAAACCGCCTCGGGTTACCGCTTGCAGGTGCGCAGTGTCGCTTGACCGCCGATTTTGAAACCATGTCCTATGGTTCCGCGCTGCACGCGGGCGCCCCGACGCCTGCAGGCTGCAGCGTATCACAGCGGCGCCGCGCGGCTGGTGAACCACGGCCCCTTTGCTGCCTCTCCGGGCGGGATGGCATGGGCGTGTATAATCTTCTTGCTTCTCCGCAACAACTCGGTCAGATCGAGTGCTGAAAGCGCCGGCCGTGCTCGCCGCTAGAACCCAGCCTCCTCGCCCTGCCGCGGATACGCTCCCACGCTCGCGGCTGCTGAACGCGCTTCAGCGCCACGCCGGCCGCAAGCTGCAACTCGTCGTGGCGCCGGCCGGTTTCGGCAAGACGACGCTGCTGGCCGATTTCGCCCGCGGCGCCGCGCATCCCGTCGCCTGGGCCGCGCTGGATGCCGGCGACCGTGACCTCGCCGTCTGCATCGAGACCCTGGCCGAGGCGCTGCGTCTCCACTGCCCCACGTTCGGTGAGCGGCTGCTCGCCACTCTGCGTGGCTCAAGCGACGTGGAGCAACGCGCCCTGCCCCTGGCTCGTCTGTTCGCCCTGGACGTGGCCGAACACATGGACGGCTTCGCGGTGCTGGTGCTCGACGATTACCACGAGGTGAACGAGAGTCCGCCGATCGCGCAGTTCATGGACGAGCTGCTGCGCCTCTTGCCCGAGAACCTGCGCTTGATCCTCGCCAGCCGCGCCTTGCCGTCGCTGACCGTCTCCCGGTTGATCGTGGAACAGCAGCTTTTCGGGCTGGGCGAGGCGGATCTACGTTTCACCGCCGCGGAACTGCTGACGCTGTTGCGCCGCCGCGGCGTCCAAATCGCGCCCGAGCAGGCGCGCGAGCTGGCCGAGGGCGCCGAGGGCTGGGTGGCGGGCTTTCTGCTCTCCGTGCCGCGGCTGTGGGAAGGGCTGGTGGGCGGCCTGATCGCGGCCCGCGGCGGCGATGGCCCGCTCTACGACTACCTGGCGGCCGAGGCGTTCGACCGCCAGCCGGCGGAGGTGCAGCGCTTCCTGCTCGCCACGGCGATTCCCGAATGCGTGGATGCCGGCCTCTGCGGAGCGTTGCTCGGCGCCGGCAACTGGGTGGCGATGCTCGATCGCGTCGAGTTCGCCGGCCTGTTTGTGCAGCGGCTGGCGAGCAGCCCCTCGGACTTTCGCTACCATCGACTCTTTCGCGTCTTCCTGCAAACGCGCCTGCGGCGCACGCGGCCGGCCGAGTTCGCGCGGTTGCACGGCGTGGCGGCGCGGCTGCTGGCGGCGCGCGAGGAGTGGCCGGCGGCGTTGCAGCACTTCCTGAGCGCGGGCGAGCCGCTGGAGGCGGCCGCGCTGGTGGCGCGCATCTTCCCGCGCCTGGAACAGAGCGGACGCTGGCGGGCGCTGGCGGAGGTGGTCGCGGCGCTCCCGGCCGAGGCCGCCGCCGCTCAACCCGGCGTGAACCTTGCCGGCGCCCGGGCGGCGCTGTTGATCGGGGATCTCGCCCAGGCCGAGCGGTTCGCGCTGGCGGCGATCGCCGCGGCTGTCGGCGGCGACGCCCCGCTCGAAGCCAGGGGCTTGGCGGCGCTGGGCAGCGTGCGGCGGCAGCAGGGGCGCACGCGCGAGGCGCTCCAGGCGCTGAGCCGCGCCCGCGAGCTGGCGCCCGAGGATGCGGCGTTGGTCGCCGCCGTGCGTCGTGACCACGGTAAATGCCTCGGTGTGCAGGGCGATTTCGCCGCGGCCGCGGTTGAACTGAGCGCCGCGCTCGAGTACTTCGATCGCGCGGGTGACGAGCACGAGGCGGCGCGCGCCGAGTTTGGTCTGGGCGTTGCGCTGACCAAAGCCGGACAACTGGCGCGCGCCATCGCCGCCTACGAGTCTTGCCTGGCCCGCTGGCGGCGCCTCGGCGATCTGGCCATGCAGGCGGAGATGCTCAACGCGCTCGGCTGCGCCTACGGCTACCGCGGCGACTATGCCCGCGCCCGCGACACGTTGACCGAAGGGCTGCGGCTGGCACGCGATGGCGGCAACGATTCGATCGAGGGGCTGACCCAGCACTCGCTGGGCGAGATCCTGCTGCAGACGGGCGACCTGGCCGGCGCCCGCGCGGCCTTCGAGCGCGGCCTGGCGACGATGCAGGACCTGGGCTCACTGTGGGCCGTGACCGCGATCTACGACTCGCTAGCGCTTACCGCCGCCTTCGCCGGCGACTTAACGCGGGCGGAGGAGCACGCTCACCACGCCCTCGGCCTCGCCCGACGGCAGGAGTCGCGCTATCTTGAGGCGCTCTGCTCGCTGACGCTGGGCGCGATCGAGAGCCGGATGGGGCGGCCACAGGCCCTGACGACGTTGCTTGCCGCGGCCGACGCCTTCGCCGCGATGGGCGCCCCGCGCGAGCATACCCGCGCCCATCTGTGGCTGATGCAGGCGCAGTATGCGGCGGGCGCGGAGCGGGCAGCCAATCGTCACCTGCGTGCGGCGCTGCGCGGGGCGGGCGAGCTGGGCGGCGACGCGGTCCTCGATCTGCACGCGCGCTGGGATGCTGCGCCGCTGCTGGCGGCGGCCGCGAGCGGCATTGAGCCGGCGCGGATCGAGGCGGTGCTGGCCCGCACGGGTCAGAAGCTGCCGCCGGGCAGCAGCGCGCCGGCGGTGCGTTTGCCCGCGCTGGCAGTGCGCGCCCTCGGCCCGGGCACGCTGCTGATCGACGGCGAGCGCCCGGTGGACTTCGTCTCGTACAAGGCGCGGGAGCTGTACTTCTACCTGCTGCACGGCGGGCCGCGGCGCCAGGAGCAAATCCTCGACGCGCTCTGGCCCGATGCGCCGATCGACCGCGCGCGGACGAACCTGCATACGGCTGCCTACCGGCTGCGCAAGGCGATTCACCACGACGCAATCGTGCTCTCGTCGGGCATTTACCGGGTGAACGAAGAGCTGATCGTCTCCTACGACGTGCGCGAGTTTGAGCGGCTGCTGCACGAGGCCGCGAGCGCGAGCGGCGACCAGGCCGTCGCGCTGCTCGACGGCGCCGTCGCCCGCTATACGGGCAAGTTTCTGGAGCAGCTTGAAGCGGAGTGGTGCGCGGAGCCGCGCACGCGTCTGGAACAGCGCTATCTGCTGGCGCTCGACCGGCTGTCGGATGCGCACGCCGCCGCCGGCGAACCGAGCGAATGCATCGCGGCAGCCGAGCGCCTGCTGGCACGCGATCCCCTGCGCGAAGCCGCGTATGCCCGCGTCATCCGCGCCAGCCTGCGCCTTGGCGACCGCGCCGCCGCACGGCGTTGCTACGAGCGCTGCGCGGCGGTGCTGCGCGACGAGCTCGGCATCCTGCCCGGCGCCGAGCTGCAGGCGCTGGCAACGCAATTGCGCGCCTGACCCTGCCGCAGATTCACGACCGTGGAACGGCGGTCACAGATCACGGTCAGGAATCGCCCCGTCTGTCACTTTTTTGTCAGCGGCGGACGTTAGCCTTTCCTCAGCACGGCCGGCACTGTGCCGGCCGCCCGATGAGGAACCGCTGTGCTCGAACGCGTACAACCACGCACCCTCCTCCGCGACAGCCCGACGTTTGGCGAGCCGCTGACCTGTCCGGTCTGCAGCGCGGCGTTGCGGCTCGACTCCTGGTGGATCTCCCCGCACTGGCTCTGCGCTTCCGGCCACAGTTATTCGAACCTCAACGTGCTGGCCGCCGAGCTGCGCGAGCAGCGCCTGTCCGCGTTTGTAAGAAGCAAGGAAGCTTCGAATCCTGTCGAGTAGGGGCGCTCGCGAGAGCGTGTTGCGTGGATGCAACGCCGCCGAGCAGCAGCGAGGAGTCCCGATGTCTCGCCGCGCCTCAGCGGCCGCCGGCCACCGCCGCCCGCCGCGGTCACCGCCACGAGCGCTCGCTCCGCACGCCTGTTCCCGCCACCATCGCCTGAAGCCCGTTCGATCGTGTCTGCACGTCCGCACATGGAACCCGGAGAAAGGGCTGCCGCTCGTGGCGGCGGCCGAGGAAAGGATCTCGCCGAGATGACTTATCTGCGCACGCACCTGCACCTGCTGCTTGCCCTGGCCGCCGGGCCGCTGGCGCTGTTCCTGGCCAGCCCGCATGCCAAGGCCCTGGCCGACGGCATCGAGTCCTGGGGGCATTAAGCGGCCGATCACGCGAAGGAGGGCCGGTCATGGCCATGCAAACCTTGCAAACGATTCTCTGCCGCGCCGCGCTGGACGGCGCCTTTCTCGGCGTGTTGCTGGAGGCGCCGCGCCTTGCGGTGCAGCAGTACGACCTGAGTGGCGCTGAACTGGGCGTGCTCACCGGTTCGGGCGCCAACTCGCTCACCGACCTGGCGCTGGCCGTGGAGGCGTGGCGCCGCGGTGCGCCGGCGATGTCGCCCGAGTTGGCGGCGATCGCCTGATCCCCCGTCCGTGCCTTCGCCACGGCGGACCTCGACCATTCAAATTCGCACTCGGGAAGGTTCTGATGTCGTATCTGCGCACGCACCTGCACCTGCTGCTTGCCCTGGCCGCCGGGCCGCTGGCGCTGTTCCTGGCCAGCCCGCATGCCAAGGCCCTGGCCGACGGCATCGAGTCCTGGGGCCACTAAACACCGCGCATCACCGGCGCTTGCGCCGCTGCGCGGTGCGCGACCATGTCGGTGTCGGCCGGCGCGACGGTGCTTTCGGCGCCGCCCATCGTAGCCGTGGCGCGGGCCGGACGCAGCGGACGATCGCCCTTGACTGCTTGCGTCGCCGGTTCGCGCCGGAGTCCGGGAGGGTCGCGGGCGGATGTCCGGGCCGCGGCCGCGACCCGCCGGCGGCGAGCACGCTCGATCGACAGCGAAGCGGTCTGACGGTACGATGGGCGCCGAGCGAGCGCCGGCAAGCCCGGCGCCGCCGATCGCGCGTGCAGAGGTGTGCCGGTGACCGAGGTGGCGCTGTTGGACCGGGCGTTCGCGGCGATCACCGCCCGCATGGTGGCCACGGGCCAGGCGCCCCATTACGCGGAGCTGGCCGCCGAGCTTGGCCTCGACGTGGAAGCGGGGCGGCAAACCCTGCGCGACCTGATCGAGACCGGCATTCCCGCCTGGCTTCATCCCGGCACCGACTACATCGTCTCCTTTCCGCCGTTTCACAACCTGCCGACGCAGTACCGGGTTACCGTCGAGGGTGAGCAGCGCTGGTTTGCGCAGTGCGGCTTCGAGGCGCTGGCCGTGCGCTGGCTCTTTCCCGGCAAACGCGTGCAGATCGACGCGCCGTGCCTCGACTGCGGCGAGCCGCTGCGCGTCCTGATGCGCGACGAGTTGATCGCCGTGGCCGACCCGGAGACGATCGTCGGCTACTCGCGCAGCCAGGTCGGAGGCGCGGCCGAGACGCGGGCGTGGCGTTGAGCGGGCATGAACCTCTTCCGGTCGGAAGAGCACGCGCGACGCTGGGCGGAGTTCGATCCCGCATTCGCCGAGTTACTGCAGCCGCTTGATCACTGGGCCGAGCGCTTCAGCGCGCCCCTGTTTCGCAATCGCGGCCGCGCGGACTACATTACCTGGCTGCTCAGCGAGCGAGCCGGTCGGCGCCCGACCCCCTGACCTCCAGCCAGGCCGAAACCAGAGCGCAACCTGCGGTGCCGCCATCGGCTTTACCGTTTCGTTACCAGACCCGCCGACCACCCGACAGAAAACTGTAATTTGGCCGCAACCCTGATGGATTGACATAGTTCCGAAACGGCTCGATGATGAATTCAATACGTTACTGAACAGTTAAGCCGCAGATCGGCCGTGCCACACCCGGGCGCCGGGACCCGGTCAGGGTGGCGCTCCCGCCGCGATCGGTGCGAGCTACGGAGATGGGGCGATGAGGTTAGTCCGGGAGTATATTTTGAGCTGGTACGCCGAAATGCGATAACATTCCGGACTCGCGGGCGTTCAATCTCTTGCAGAAGACCGAAACCGCGCCGGTTTCGCCGTCTCGGGCTGGCTACAACCCGGCATTGGCGCTGTACGCTTCGTTGAATGGCGATTCTGGTCGATATATAGCATTTAGGAGATATGTAGGTGATGTTTTCTGGCCAAGCCCCCGCCCTCACCACAAAAGCTGCCACGGCAAACGAACAGCACATGGCTGCGGATCTGCGCACCCTAGAGAGCCGAATCCGCAGCCGCAAGGCCGTGGTCGGCGTAGTCGGCCAGGGTTACGTCGGTTTTCCGCTGGCGCAGCGCATCGCACAAAGCGGTTACAAGACCTACGGCTTCGACCTCAACGGCGACACCGTGGTGCGTTGCGAGCAGGAGAATAAGTCTGGCCGCTATCGCGCGGTGATGACGGTGCTGGCGCTGCGCCCCTGTGATGTGCTGGTCGTGGCCGTGCCGACGCCTACGCGCTTCACCGGCGCCGCCTACGAGCCCGACCTGGCGATGGTGATCTCTGCGGTACGCTCGCTCGTCAACCACGTGTTGGACGAAACCCGGCCGCGCCTGGTCCTGCTGGAGAGCACCTACGCCCCCGGCACCACACGTAACGTCGTAGCGCCAATCATCGCCGAACGGCACGCCCTGGGCGAGACGGTGCTGCTCGGCTACTCGCCCGAGCGGATCGACCCGGGCAACACCCGCTTCCACCTCGAAAACACACCGAAGATTACCAGCGGCATGGACGTCACCGCGGCCGAGCTGGCGCAGCTCTTCTACGCCAGCTTCGTCGAGCACGCGGTGCCTGCCACCTCCATGGAGGCGGCGGAGGCGACCAAGATCCTCGAAAACACCTTCCGCTTCATCAACATTACCTTCGCCCAGGAGTTCGACGCCTACTGCGAGCGGGCAGGGATCAGCGCCCACGAGGTGGTGAGCCTGGCCGCGACCAAGCCGTTCGGCTTCATGCCCTTCTACGCGGGGCCTGGCATCGGCGGGCACTGCATCGCCGAGGACCCGTACTTCCTCTACCAGGCGATGCTGGACAGCGGCAGCGAGGCGGGCATGCTGGCGGCGGGTCTGCGCAACCACGAGCAGCGCGCGGGCGTGATCGTCGAGCGCATCGCCCGTGCCATTGGCCGCCCGCTGGCGGGCGCCCACATCCTGCTGCTGGGCGTGAGCTACAAGCCGAACATCGGCGACGCGCGGCGATCGCCCGCGATGCCGATCCTACAACTGCTCGAAGCCGCCGGCGCCATCGTGGACTATCACGACCCGCACGTGGCGCGGTTTGCCGACCGCGCCTCGACCGACCTCGCCAGCGCCAGCCCCGAGCGCTACGACCTGGCGGTGCTGCTCACCGAGCACCGCGGCGTCGACTACGCCGCGCTTGAGGCCGCGGGTTGGAGGCTGTGGAACGCCCATGGCCGCACCATGCCGCACGCCGCCCAGGCTGCCGAGGCTCGCTCGCACCGGCTGAGCGAGTTCGTGCGCCGCTCCAGGGGGCTGCGCCTGGCGGAGGATCGGTCATGACGGTCCTCGTCACCGGCGCCGGCGGCTTCCTCGGCCGCAACCTCGTGCACAACCTGCTGGACGATGGCTTCGCCGTGGCCGGCGTGGACAACTTCATCACCAGCGACCGGCGGGATATGGTCTCGCTGGCTGGCCGGCCGGGATTCGCGTTCGCCGAGCTGGACATCACCAGGCCGGAGTTTGGCGCCTTTGCCGGCAAGCTTGGCCAGATCGAGGCGGTCTATCATCTCGCCTGCCCGACGGGCGTGCCCAACACGGGCCCGCTTGCCTACGAGATGATGACCACCTGCTATGAGGGCAGCAAAGCGGCGCTGGAGATCGCCCGGGCGCACGGCGCCCCCGCTCTGCTCACCTCTACCGCCGAGGTGTACGGCAATCCGCTGGTAGTTCCGCAGAGCGAAACGTACAGCGGCAACGTCGACCCGCTGGGCGCCCGCAAGGGCTACGAGGAGGGCAAGCGCGCGGCCGAGGCGCTGTTCGCCATCTATCACGAGCGCTATGGCGTTGCGGCGAAGATCGTGCGCGTCTTCAACACCTACGGCCCGGGCATGTGCCTCGACGATACGCGCGTGATTCCGGCGTTCCTCAAGGCCGCGCTCAGCGGGCAGGCGCTGACCATGCACGGCGCCGGCGGCCAGACGCGTTGCTACACCTACGCCGGCGACATGGTGAACGGCATCCGCCTGGCGATGGCGAAGGGCGCGCCGGCGCGGGCCTACAACCTGGGATCGCAACAGCCGGTGACGGTGCGCGATCTGGCCGGGCTGGTTCTGCGGCTCACCGGCTCGCTCAGCTCAATTATCTCGATCGACCGGCCGAGCCACGATCACGATTCGCGCCTGCCCGACACAACGCGGGCGCACACCGAGCTGGGCTGGAGCCGCGGCGTCGAACTGGAGGACGGACTGCGGGCATCGATCGCCGACTTTCGGCGGCGGATGGGGCTCGGCGAGGAGCATGCGACCGGCAGGGAGACGGCGGTTCGCGTGGCGTGATCAGGCGGCGCGCGGTTGCGCCGGCGCATCCCGTGTTCACTGATTTGGTGCAGGACGCTTCATGCTGTACACGGTTGGCTTCGTGATTCTGGCATGCATCGCGGCGGGCGGCTTCGGCTGGCTGGCCGAGCGGCGCCGGCGCGCCGACCTGGCGCCGTCGCGGCTGGCGGGAGCCGTCGAACTGTCGGGGCATGTCGGGCGCGCCCGCGGTCTGCGCCGCTGGTTCGGCCGGCAACCCGCCCTGGTGATACCCCCGGGCGTTTGCGCGGCCGTCATCCCGGCGCATAACGAGGAGGCCGTGATCGCCGCGACGCTGCGTTCCGTGGTGCAGGTCTGGCAACGGGAGGACGTGTTCGTCTTCTGCGACAACTGCTCGGATCGCACGGCGGAAATCGCTCGTCGGTATCTGCCCGAGGCCAACGTGCTGGTGGGCGAACGGCAGTTCGGCAAGTCGCGTGGGCTGGAGCACGTGCTCTCGAACCACGTGTTTCCCCGCGAGTACGTGTACGTCTCGGTCATTGACGCCGACACCACCGTCGATCCGGCGTTCCTGCAGAACACGCTGCAGGTGCTGCGCTATACGGACATCGCCTGCGCCGTCGGCCAGGTGCGCTCGCGCTGGCATGCGAACAACCTGATCTCCGTGTATCGCACCTACGTCTACACCTTGTGGCAGCTCATCTACAAGCGGCTCCAGAGCTACACCAACTCGGTTACGATCGCGTCGGGCTGCAGCACGACGTGGAAGACGCGGGTGCTCAAACAGCTCACGTTCGATCACCGCATGTCTACCGAGGACTTCAGCCTGACCATGCAGGTGCACCGTCAGCGGTTGGGCAAGATCAAGTACGTGCCTTCAGCCGTGGTTGCCACCCAGGATCCGTTCACGATCGATTCCTATCAACGGCAGATGTACCGCTGGGATCGCGCCTGGTGGGAGTCGGTTCGCAGATACCAGGTGGGGCTGCGCTGGTTCCACATGCGCAACGGGCTGCCCACGGGCGTGAGCGTCCTCGATATCTCCACCGTCTTGCTGACGCTTGATATCGCGGTTTACATGCTGACCGTCCTCGCGCTGCCGGTGCTGCTCATTCACCCCGTGCAACTGCACGTCTGGTTCTTCGACGTGCAGAGCCGGTCGGCGGTGCTGCATCTGTTCGCCTGGCAGTACGGCAGTGTGCTGTTGACGGCGCTTGTCGTCAGCTTTGTCACGCGCAGGCCGCGCGTCCTTTACTACAGTCCACTGTTCCTGTTCTTGCTGTACGTGGACATCATCGTGACCTTCCGGGCGGTGGGCAGCACGGTCCGGAGCCAATATCAGCAGCTCAAGACGGCTGCCGGCAATACGGACGCTTCCATTTGGACGAGCCCCGAGAGAAGGCAGGAGGTTTAGCCATGACGACCCCCGTAACCGAAGGCGCGGCCACTGCGGTGGCGGGCGCGTCCGCGGCCACGACGGTCGCGGCCGCGGCCGGCGCGCCGGCCGCGGTGCAACTGCCGAACACCGGCACCGGGCACGGCGCTCCCAACACCAGCATCACCTTTATGCTGGTCGCCGGCGCGATTTCGGCCCTGGCCGGCGCGGCGATGTTCCTGCTGGGCCATCGCCGCGAGCTCGAAGACGACGGTCTGGGCTAGCCGGACGGCGACGGCGGGCGGTGCAGCGCCCGGCCAAGCGGCTGGTGATGATGCGCGTCTGGTGAGCGTGCCGCTGCATGCGCGGCGCGACGGCTCTGTTGTTGCCGGCAAACGCCCATGAAACGGGCGTGGATCTGCGACGTAACACGGCAGGCAAGTCCGGCCGGCGGCAGGCGAACTGCCGCCGGCCGGACTTGCCTGCTGCTCCGGAACGGCAGAGCGTGGCCGCATGCCGGCGCTCCAGCCGTTGCGCCGCGCTCAAGCGGCCGGCTGCGCCTGGACCACCACCCAGCCGTTGCCGTCGGGGTCGTCGAAGGTGGCGAAGGTCCCCCAGGACGCCTCCTCGATCGGCCCGTTCCAGCGCAGGCCGCGCCCCGCGCATTCCTCGTACGTCTTGCGGATGTCCTCCGCCGCCAGCACGATCCCCTTGAGCGAGCCGGGCGGCATGGTCTCAAACCAGGTCACGAGCGTGATCGAGGCGCCGCCGCCCGCCGGCGCGAGCTGCACCCAGCGCAGGCCGTCGGCCATGGTCATGTCGGCCCGCGGCTGGAAGCCGAGCACCTCCGTGTAAAACGCCCTGGCGCGGTCCTGGTCGCCGACGGGCACCGAGACAACATCGAGATACGTTCCGGCCATCGCGCCTCTCCCTGCGGACTGATCCGCGGCACGCTTTGCCTCCGCTGGCGTGGCGGTTCCCTCCATGATGCGGACACATCTCCCTCTCCCTCAAGCGCCGGCGCGTCATAACGAGGCGCTATACTCGGCGCAGCGCGGCGCCGCCGCGCGGGAGGGTGTCATGCCGGCAGCGCGCGTGAACGGCATCGATCTATACTACGAGGAGGCGGGCGCGGGCACACCGCTGGTCTTCAGCCACGAGTTCGCCGGCAGCGTCGAAAGCTGGGAGCCACAGCTCGACTTCTTCGCGCGCCGCTACCGCTGCATCGCCTACAACCACCGCGGCTATCCGCCGTCGACGGTTCCGGACGATCCCGCGGCGTACTCCGAAGAGCAACTGGTGGACGACCTGCGCGGGCTGCTGGACGCGCTCGAGATCCAGCGTGCGCATATCTGCGGACTCTCCATGGGCGGCGCCGTGGCGCTCAAGTTCGCGATCGCGCACCCCGATCGCTGCCTCGGCGTGGTTGTCGCCGGCGCGGGCGGCGGCTCCGGCAATCGCGAGCAGTGGCAGCGCGACGCGCTCACCACGATCCGCACCTTTGAAGAGCAGGGGACGGCGGCCGTCGCCGAGTTCTACACACGCGGACCGGCGCGCGTCCAGTATTTGCGCAAGGACCCGCGCGGCTGGCAGCGCTTCTACGACCTGTTCCGCGGGCACTCGGCGCGGGGCTCGGCGCTGACAATGCGCGGCGTGCAGCTGAAGCGCCGCACCGTGTTCGAGGTCGAAGACGAGCTGGCGCGCATCCAGCCGTCCGTCTGCATCATGGTGGGCGACGAAGACGAAACCTGCCTCGAGCCGGCGCTGCTGATGAAACGCCGCATCCCCAACGCGGGGCTGTGGATCCTGCCGAAATCGGGCCATGCGATCAACCTGGAGGAGCCCGGCCTCTTCAACGACGCGCTGCTGGCGTTCCTCACCGCCGTCGAGCAGGGGCGTTGGCTGCCGCGCGCTGAGGTCAGCACCTCGCTGCTGCCCGCCGGCGTTGCCGCCGAGCGAGGGTGAGCCTCTCGCGGCGGCGAGCTCCGCCCACTGCTCCGGTGGCCACGCAGACGAGCGTTGAACGAGCGCGGATTCCCGCCCGAATCGTCGCTGCCACGTTGTATCGCGGCGGAACGGTCGAGTTCTGCCGGCACGCTGCCGCCGATGCCGTGCGGTCGTCGCGACCGGCGGGCGCGCCCTTCCGTGAGGGGCTGCCTGCGGGCACACTGGATGCTGCAAGACGCTGCCGCAAGGGCGCCGGGAGGCACGCGTGCAAACCAGTCTCTTCTACTTGCCGTCGATCGGCTCGCGCCAGGAGATCGAGCAGGGCATGGCCGGACTGCGGCCCGATCTCTACCAGCGCATGCTGGCTGAGCTGAAGGAGCAGGCGCAGCTCGGCGACGAGCTGGGCTACGACTCGATCTCCTTCACCGAGCACCACTTTCACATCGAGGGATTCGAGATCTCGAACAACCCGGTGATGCTGGACCTCTTCATCGCCATGCACACCAAGCGCATCCGTGTGGGACAGCTCGGCATCGTGCTGCCGGCGCAGAATCCGCTGCGCGTGGCGGAAGACATCGCCATGCTCGACCACATGAGCGGTGGCCGCGCCAACGCCGGCTTCGCCCGCGGCTATCAGCGCCGCTGGGTGGACGTGATGGCGCAGCAGATGCACGGCATCCATGGCGCCACGCCCGGCCAGCACGACGCGATCGACCAGGCGAACCGCCAGGCGTTCGAGGAACACTTCCGCATCATCAAGCAGGCCTGGACGCAGGACATGCTGCAGTTCGAAGGCAAGAACTGGCAGATCCCGCCGCCGGACACGCCCTGGGACCTGGACGCGACGCGCCAGTGGGGCGCCGGGCTGGACGAGGAGAACATCGTGCGGGCGATCGGCGTCGTGCCCAATCCGCTGCAGCAGCCACACCCGCCGATCTTCCAGCCGTTCGCTTCCAGCGAGAACACGATCCGCTGGTGCGCCCGCGAAGGCGTCACCGCGATCCTGCCGGCCATGCGGCTGGAGCTGCAGAACCATCTCTACGAGGTCTACCGCGAAGAGGCCGCCGCCCACGGCCGCGCCTTGCAGCAGGGCGACGGCCTCGGCGTGCTGCGCGACGTGATCGTCTGCGACTCGGACGAAGAGGCGCAGGAGCTGTGGTCGTACGGCGCGGCCTTCTGCGGCTCGGCCTGGTTCGCGCCGTTCCACTTCGGCGACGTGCTGCGCGGCCCGGATGGGGTCGCGCCCTCGCGCGAGGAGATGCTGCAAAACGGCATGCTGCTGGTCGGCAGCCCGGATACCGTCAGCCGGCAGCTCGAACGGCTGCAGGCGGACACGCCGGTGAACTGGGTCTTCGCCTGGATGTACAACGGCCTGGTGCCGCACGCAAAGCTGCTGCGCTCGATGGAGCTCTATGCAACGAAGGTGTTGCCGCGCTTCTCATGAAGGCAGCCGCCCGCCCGAGGTATCGCAGGTACATGCGTGAAGGGGTGAGCGCCGTTCGGCGCTCACCCCTCGCACAGTGCTGGTCGATCGCTCTCGCTGCCTACCGCTGCGACGGGCGGAAGCCGGCGGCGCGCGCGGCCTCTTCGCTCTCGAAGAGCATATCGGGATCAACACGGTCGTAGTTCGCCTGGCCGGGCAGGTGATAGATGCGCTCGCCCTCGCGCGTGATCTTGCCACGGATCTGAGGTTCCGCCGCGGCCTGCGCGCCGTTGTTCGCGCCTGGCGCTGACTGCCGGCCGGTGGCTTCGGCCGGCTGCACGGCCGCTGCGGGCGCCTCGATGACGGCGCGACTTTCCCGCTCGACAGCGGTGGCTGACTTCTGCAGCGCTTCCGTCTGCGCTTCGACCGCTGCCTCGGCGGCTCTGCCGGCGCGCTCGGCGCTCCGCGCCGGCAGCATCTGCAGCGGCGCCGCGGCCGACACGTAGGCAGCAAAGACCTGGCCGTAAGCTTCGATCAGGCGGCCGTAGCTGGCCGTGAGGCCGGCGGTGCTGCCGGGCTGCGTCAGGGCGAGCGGCAGCCGCAGCCACTCTGCCGCGACGTCGAGCTGGGCCAGGCCGAGCGCCTGTGTGCTCGCGGCGATCCGCTCCAGGGCGCTGCCCGATGCCTGCTGCTCAGTGCCGGCGTCGGCCGCGCCGACACCGATCGCGGTCAATTGGCGCTGAACGCCGCCGAACAGCGCCCGCCACCCGTTCTGCCAGGTTTGCAGCGCCTGCTCGGCGGCGCCGCGCCGCGCGTCCGTGGTCATGTTCGGTTCCTCTCCCTCTGGAACGCGCACCGATGGCGCATCTAGATGCATAGTACACCTAGATGCCTGACCGAAGTCGAGCCGCGGCCCATCACCGGCGAACTGTCAGATTGTTGCACGACTGCCCTCCCGATGCTCTGCGCAGTCGCTTGCCCGCGCGGCGCCGCGCGCTGGATACTGGCGCGGAGCGCGACGTGGCCTGCCGCCGGCGCTGGGAAGGACGAAGCTTGACCACCACGAACACCGCCGTCAACGCCAAAGTGCAGGAGCTGGTCGAGCGACAGCTTGCGGAGGGCCAGCAGCTCGGCGTGCAGGTGGCGGCCTATCTGCACGGCGAGCCGATCGTCGCGGTGTGCGCCGGCCAGATGGGGCCGGATGACCCGCGGCCGGTGCGGCCAGACACGCTCTTCAACTGCTTCTCGACCACCAAGGGCGTGGCTGCCGCCGCGCTGCACATCCTCGCCGACCGCGGTCAGATCGACTACGATGCGCCGGTTGCCCGCTACTGGCCGGAGTTCGCCGCCAACGGCAAGGAGCGCGTCACCGTCGCGCAGGCGATGAGCCACCAGGCCGGTCTCTATGCCATGCCGCCCGGCGCCAACGTCGACTTCCTGGCCGATTGGCAGGCCGGCCTCGACTGGATCGCCAATAGCACGCCGGCCTGGGAGCCGGGCACGGCCACGGGCTACCATGCCATGACCTACGCCTGGATCGTGGGCGGCATCGTGCAGGGCGCGTCCGGGCGGCACATCAAGGACGTGATCCGCGAGGAGATCGCCGCGCCGCTCGGCGTGCAGGACGAGATGTTTGTCGGCATTCCCGACGGCGTAGAAGATCGTCTGGCCGTGCTGAAGCTTGGCCCGCGCCCGGAGCAGCCGCCGGCCATGCCGCCCGACCACCCGATGTTGCAGGCGATGCCCCCGAACCTGGGCCTGACCGTATTCAACGAGATGCGTGTGCGCCGCGCTTGCCTGCCCTCGGCCAACGGGCACTTCAGCGCTCGCGCCCTGGCGCGGATGTACGCGGCGCTGGCCAACGGCGGGCAGATCGACGGCGTGCGGCTGGTTTCGCCCGAGCGTATCGCGCAGATGCAGCGCGTGATCACCAGCGACGTGGACCGTGTGCTGATGCTGCCCATGCGCAAGGGCATCGGCTTCTGGATGGGCGGCCAGATCGGGCCGCTGCCGTCGGTGCGCGGCCCGCGCATTACCGCCTTCGGGCACGACGGCGCCGGCGGCTCCTCGGCCTTCGCCGATCCCGAGGTCGGGCTCGCCGTGGCCGTGGTGCCGAACCTGATGCAGCTCACGCTGACCGCGGAAGGGCCGACGCTGGCGATCTGCAACCTGATCCGCGCCGAGCTGGGCCTCGGCTGAGGCGGCGCATGGCAGAAGAAGCAGCGCTTCCTGACGCGGCGCCGCCCGCCGGTATCCCTCCGGTGGCCGGCCCTGCGGTGCGCTCGATCAGCGCGCTCACGCTGGCGACGCACGCGATGGCGCGCTCCGTTGCCTTCTACCGCGCCCTCGGCTTCGTGCTGCACTACGGCGGCGAAAACGCCAGCTTCAGCAGCTTCTACGTGGGCACGTCGCACCTGAACCTGATCGCCGTGCCGCCGGAGACGCGGCTCTCGTGGTGGGGCCGCGCCGTCTTCTACGTCTCGGATGTGGATGCTTTCCACGCGGGCGCCGTCGCGGCCGGGCTGCACCCGGAGACGGCGCCGGCCGATGCGCCCTGGGGCGAGCGCTTCTTCCACATCCTCGACCCCGACGGCCACGAGCTGAGCTTCGCCGAGCCGATCGTCGATCGCGGCCGCCGAGCCTGAGCACACCACCGCCCCGACCGGGATCCCGTGCGCGTACCGGCAACGCCCGTGGTTGACATATACTCGCAACAGATAAGCCACGGTGGCGGGCACTACCTTCGGTGCGCTTCGCGCCGCGCGACCCGCGCCGCTGGCGCCATCCGTTGGGAGAGGCAAGACATGACCACGCTTGATCCTTCCGCCCTCGCCACGCTCTATCCGCGCCATGCGCTCTCCGACATGCTGGCCGAGACGGCGCGGCGGCTGCCCGACAAGCCCGCCTTCATTGACACGGCCGGCAACACCTTCAGCTTCGCGCGCGTCTGGAAGGCGGCGCGCGGCCTCGCCCGCTTCCTGCAGGTTCGGGATCGCCTGCAGAAGGGTGAGACGGTGGCCGTCTTCTCGCCGAACTGCCCCGAGTTCGCCGTGGCGCTGCACGGCGCACTGCTCGCCGGCGCCAAGGTCACGCCGCTCAACCCGCTCTACCGCGAGCGCGAGGTCGAGCACCAGCTCGACGATGCCGAGGCCGTGGTCATCTTCGCGCACAGCTCGCTGCTGCCGCCGGTGAGCGGCGTTCAAGGCCATCTGCCACGCGTGCGCGCCGTGCACGCGATCGAGGAGGTCTGGGCGCTGGCGGAAGCGGAGCCGGGCGAGCCGGCGGTGGTGACGATCGACCCGCTCAACGACCTGGCCCTCCTGCCCTATTCGAGCGGAACCACCGGCCTGCCCAAGGGCGTGATGCTGACGCACTACAACCTCACGTCGAATATTCGCCAGTCGATCGCCACCGGCCTGGCCAAAGAGGACGCGGTGCTGCTGGCCTTCCTGCCCTTCTACCACATCTACGGCGCCACGCTGCTGCTCAATGCGCCGCTGGCCGTGGGCGCCACCTGCGTGATCATGCCGCGCTTCGACGCCGAGCAAACGCTGGCGCTGATCGAGCAGCACGGCGTCACCGACCTGTTCGTGGCGCCACCGGCGTTGCTGGCGCTGGTGCACCACCCCGCGGCCGCCACCCGCCGGCACGATTCGTTGCGCTTCATTCTTTCCGGTGCGGCGCCGCTGCCGGCCGAGGTTTCGAACCTGGCGCTGCAGCGCTTCGGCTGCCCGGTGATCCAGGGCTACGGTATGACCGAGGCCAGCCCGGTGACCAATGCGCAGCGGCCCGGCAGCATCGTGCCCGGCTCGGTCGGCGCGGCGATCGAGAATACGGAGGAGAAGGTCGTCGATCGCGAGACGTTTGAACCGATCGCGCGCGGCGAAGTGGGCGAGCTGCTGATCCGCGGTCCGCAGATCATGCGCGGCTACTGGAAGAGCCCGGCGGCCACGGAGGAGACGTTGCTGCCCGGCGGCTGGCTGCGCAGCGGCGACATCGCGCGCATGGACGCGAAGGGCGAGGTCTTCATCCTCGACCGTGCCAAGGAGATGATCAAGTACAAGGGCTACCAGATCGCGCCGGCCGAGCTGGAGTCGCTGATCATGGAGCACCCCGCCGTGCTGGACGCGGCGGTGACGCCGAAGCCGGCGGGCGCCGACGGCGAACAGCCGAAGGCGTATGTGGTGCTGAAGCCGCAGCAGCAGGCGAGCGCGGACGAGCTGCTCGCCTTCGTGGCCCAGCGTGTGGCGCCCTACAAGAAGCTGCGCGAAGTGGAGTTTGTCGCCGCGATTCCGAAGAACCCCTCCGGCAAGATCCTGCGCCGCGTGCTGATCGAGCAGGAGCGGGCAAGGGCGGGGCAGTGACGCGCTGATGCCGGCGGACGCGCACCCCTGCTGTTCGAGGCGGCAAGCGGGCGCACGTCATCGGGTCGCGGGATCCGGTGCGAGTGAGCCGTATCTGACCGCGCGGGTTACGCCCGATGCATCTCCGTGGAGATTGTCCCGCGGGCGGAAGACAGCGAGCGCAGCGTCCAGCCCGCCATCACCATGGCGAGCCCACGCAGGATGAAGCCGATACCCACGATGGCAGCCAGCGCCGCCACGCCGATGCCCACATCCGACACGACGATGATGCCGAAGATCAGCTCAAGGACGGCAACCAGGAGCATCCAGAGACGCTGCCCCTCGAACGGGCCGAACGCCTCGACCAGGCGCACCGCGCCCATCACGATGAACCAGGCGCCCAGCAGCAGCGCGATCGCCGCGACGCTGGCGATCGGGTGGCGCACGAGAAACAGCCCTGCAATCACGCTGAGCGCGCCGAGAATCGCCAGCATACCGCGGCCCTCGCTGCGCGGACTCAGCGCGGTGAGCAGCTCGAACACGCCGTCGACGAGCAGAAAGATGCCGGCGACCCAGGCGAGCGAGACGATGCCGATCCCCGGCCAGACCAGCATGATCACCCCGGCGGCGATGCTCGCTACTCCGAAGAGAAGCACGAGCCACCAGCCCTCGACGAGCTGGTGCACGACTGTCTCGGGCGTTGATCGGGCTGCCATGGCCTTGCTCCCGCGGGTTGCTCCGTGCCGGCCCAGAAATGGCGCCCATCACTGTAGCACACGGGTCGGGAAACCGGCGCCACGGCGTCGCGCCGAAAATGGTCTGCGCGGCCGTCGCGAGCCGGGACGGGCGACCGGGCGGCGTCCTTGGCTCGCGGCTGAGGCCCCGCCCGCTGGCCGAGCCGGCCTTTCTATGCCGGCTCGCGTTCAGCCGTGCGGCGGCAGGCGGCGGTGCCAGTCCGTGCGCTGCTGGTAGGCGCCGGCAACGGCCAGGACGGTGTTCTCCGCGCCGGCGCGGCCGACGAACTGGATTGCAGTCGGCAGGCCGCGTTCGCCGAAGCCGTTCGGCACGCAGACGGCGGGCAGCCCGGCGATGTTGCCTGCCGCACCCAGACCGTCGCCCGCGGCGCGGCGCAGGCTCTTGCTGAAGGATTCGCTGATCGGGCCGGCGACGGTGCGCGTGCCCGGCGCCACAATCGCATCGAAGCGGCTGAGCAGTGCGTCCATCTCGCGCTGGATGTGGCGGCGGATGCGCAGGGCGCGCAGATAGTCACGCGCCGGCAGGACGCTGTAGGCGAGGGGGTTGATGCGGTCCTCCGGTGCCGTCAGCCCGGAGGCGCCACCGCTCAGCAGAAACGCGTCGAAGGCGCTGGACGCTTCGGCGCGGATGATCGTCATCGCCACCGCGTCGTAGGGCAGCTCCGGCAGCGCCAGCGTCTCGATTGTGCCGAGTTCGCGCAGCACGCCCAACGCCGTCTCGAAGTTCGCCGCGACCTCGGGCTGCGCGCCGGCGGTGGCATTCTCCAGCACCGCCAGGCGGAAGCCGTCGTGTCGCTGCTGCTCCGGCCGGTACTGAAACAGCGCATCGAGGCTCGTCTCGTCGAGCGGGTCGCGGCCGGCGATCGCGTCGAGAACGAGGCCGCAGTCGTCCGCCGAGCGGCACATCGGTCCGAGCTTGTCCATCGTCCAGCAGAGCGCCATGGCGCCGTGGCGGCTGACACGGCCGTAGGTCGGGCGCAGGCCGGAGACGCCGCAGAACGAGGAGGGCGTGACGATCGATCCCCAGGTCTCCGAGCCGATGGCGAAGGGCACGGCCCGCGCGCCGACGGCCGAGCCGGAGCCGCTGGAGGAGCCGCCGCTCCACGCCTCCGGATTCCAGGGCGAAAGGCCGGGGCCGGTGATGCTGGCGTCGGGCTGGTCGTAGCCCATGCCGCCCGCCAGCTCGACCATGCCGAGCTTGGCGACGAGCACCGCGCCCGCGGCCTCCAGGCGGGCGGCGACCGTGGCGTTCCGCGGGAAGACCTGATCTTTGAAGGGCACGGCGCCCCAGGTGGTGGGAGTGTTCGCCGTAGCGACGAGATCCTTGAGGCCGAAGGGGATGCCGTGCAGCGGGCCGCGATCGTGACCCGCTGCCAGCTCCTCATCCGCCCGCCCAGCCTCGCGCAGCGCCCGTTCCGGCGTGAGCGTGACCACGGCGTTGAAGCGCCGGCCGACCGAATCGAGCCGATCCAGATAGTACTTCGCCAGCGCCGTCGCCGAGGTTTGTCCCGAGCGCAGCATGGCGCCCAGGTCGCGCAGCGAAGCGAGCGCGAGGGCGGCGTCATCGATCGACATCGAGGCGAGTTCCTTGCGCCACGTGTGACGCCACCTGCCGGCGGTCGGCCGCCGACGGGGCGCGCCGCAGCGCCGGTATGGACGGGCCCGCGCCGGGTCAGTGCGTGCAGGCGAGCGGGGTCCGGCGCTAGAGGCTGGCGCCGATCTTATTCATCGTGGTGCCGCAGACCGGGCATTTGCCCTGAACAGCCGGCTTGCCGTTCTTCATCGTCACCTGCTTGGCCTGCGACATCTCGCGCTTGGCCCGGCACTTGACGCAATACGCTTCCACGAACGTCCTCCTCGTGTGCTGTGCGGGTGAATCCGTGCGCGGCCACCCGGCAGCGCGACGCCTCCCGACACAGTACTCCCGCGTGGCGCCGGCCGCTATCCCGCCGTGCGGCCTCCTTCATCTGCCGGCACGAAGACTTTATGCGGCCGCCAACGCCCGTGCAGAGCATCATAGCGCAGCAAGGCGGTAAACGCGCCCGCCCGATCGTATGCTCTGCACAGCATTGCAGCCGATTCTTCCGGTTTACGCGGCGCTCCGCCCCCCGGATCACGCCCGTGGCGCACGGCTTCGACGTCCGCTTCCATAAGCGTCACTGCCGGCAGGTGCTGCACGGCGCGATCGGGGGGCAGCAGACGCTGGCGCAGCAGATCGCGGCCGCCCCGTTCCAGCTCCTCAAGCGCGACCGCTTCTGCCACGGAGAGGCCGCGGCTGGCCGTGCGCCGCAGCGCCGCGAGGTGTGCCGCGGAGCCGAGCGCCAGGCCGAGATCGTGCGCAAGGCTGCGGATGTACGTGCCGCTGCCGCAGACCACGCGCAGGTCGAACTCGGGCGGGGCGAAGCGCCGCAACTCGATCGCGGCGATCGTGACGGTGCGCAGCGGCGTATCGACCGCTTCGCCGCGACGGGCGAGTTCGTAGAGCGGCCGGCCATGTCGCTTGATCGCGCTGAAGGCCGGTGGTCGTTGCTCGATCGTGCCGGTGAAGGCGACCAGCGCCGTGCGCAGCGCGGCCTCGTCGATGTGCGCCCACGGCGCCTCGGCCGTGAGCGTGCCCTCGGCGTCGTAGGTGGTGGTGGCAGCGCCGAGGCGCACCGTGGCTTCGTACGTCTTGCCGCCGGTAGAGAGATATTCGAGCAGGCGCGTCGCCATGCCCAGGCCAAGCGGCAGCACGCCGCTGGCCAGGGGATCCAGCGTGCCGGCGTGGCCGACCTGCCGCTGACCGGCGATGCGGCGCACGCGCGCCACCACGTCATGCGAGGTCCAGCCGCGCGGCTTGTCGATCGCGAGGATGCCATGCAGCTCGGCCGGGCGCCGCACCGGCTCAGCCTTCGATCTCGACGTTGGCGATGCCGACCGTGCGGTAGAAGCTCGCATCCAGCGTCGGTTTGCGGCCGTGCTCCGGGTGGCGTGCGGCGATCTGCGGGTCGCGCGCCAGGTCCCAGGCGGAGGCGTAGGGTCGGTGAGTCATCAAGAAGAGCTGGCCGGCCAGCGGGTCGAAGACGGCCCAGGCGCCCATGATGAACAGCTCACAGACGGCATGGAACGCGGGCTGCGCAGCCGGCTCGCGGTACAGCAGGCAGACGCGCGAGGCGATTCCGGCGGCCTGCGCCAGCAGCGCCAGCAGCCGCGCCCGCTCCAGCGGCGTCGCCTCGCCCGAGGCAAGGATTGCCTCCTCGGCGCGGTCGCGGCCGTCGAAGTCGATCGGTCGCAGCCGTGCCAGCGCCCGGTTCAGCGCCGTGGCGCGGGCGAGACCGGGGCGGGCGTTGCCGGCCAATTCCTGGGCGGCGGCGTCCAACACCGGCCGCTTGCCGGGCAGCAGTTGCGGTTCCAGCGGCGTGAACTCGCCGCCGGAGGGGCGTTGCGTTTCGCTTGCCGTGGGGCTGACGCCGAAGCGGGCGTAGAGCAGCGTCGCCTCGCCGCCGTAGAGGCGCGGCATCGTCTGCGGCGTCAGCAGCAACTGGCGATCGAGCAGGCGCGCGTCGCACCCACCCGGCGCCAGCCGCGGGCGCAGGTCTGCCGCCGGATCGCGCGGCGCCGCCTCGCTCATGCGGAGCTTTCTGGTGCGTCGTGTTCGTGCGCGACCTGGTCGAGCAGGGCGCTCATACGGACGCCCTCGGCGATCGAGGTATCGGCCTTGAAGCTCAATTCCGGCACAATGCGCAGCGATTCCAGCCGCTCGCGCAGGGCGTGGCGGATGAAGCGCGCCCCGGCGTTCAGCGCGGTCAGCGACGAGGCGCGTTCCTCGTCGCTGCCCAGCACGCTGACGAAGACACGCGCGTGGCGAAAGTCGGGCGAGGCTTCGACGGCGGTGATCGAGATCAGGCCGCCGAGGCGCGGGTCCTTCAGCTCGCGCTGCACGATGGCGCTGATCTCCTCCCGCAGCAGTTCGTTTACGCGCTCGGAGCGTCGGGTCATGGCGCATCCTGAGGGACGAGGAAAGAGGAAATAGGAGAGCACGGGCCCTCGTTCCTCGTTCCTGGTTCCGACTTCCTCGTTCCTACGACTGCCGTTCGCGGTGGTAGAACTCGATCACGTCGCCGATCACGAAGTCGTCCCAGCCGTCGAGCGTGATGCCGCACTCGTAGCCCGTCGCGACCTCGCGCACGTCCTCCTTGAAGCGCTTGAGGTTCTCCACCCGGCCCTCGAAGACCAGCTCGCGGCCGCGGCGGATGCGGGCGCCGGCGGAACGCGCCGCCTTGCCGTCGGTGATGTACGACCCGGCGATGTTGCCGAAGCGGCTGATACGGATGATCTGCCGCACCTCGGCGTGGCCGTCGATGACTTCTTCGTAGACCGGCTCCAGCATGCCTTTGAGCGCGTTCTCGATGTCCTCCACGGCGTGATAGATCACGTCGTACTGCTTGATCTCGACGTGCTCGGCCTCGGCCTGGCGGCGGGCGCCCTGCTCCGTGCGCGTGTTGAAGCCGAGGATCACGCCCTTCGCCGCCTTGGCCAGCATCACGTCCGACTCGGTTACGGTGCCCGTAGCGGCGTGTATGACCTTGACGCGCACCTGCTCGTTGCTGGCGCGCTCCAGCGCGTTCTTGATCGGCTCGATGCTGCCCTGCACGTCGGTCTTGAGCACGATGTTCAGCTCTTTGACCTTGCCGGCGGTGATCTCGCCGAAGAGCGTGTCGAGCGTGACGGCGCCGGCAGCGCCTTCCGCTGCCGCGGCTGCCTTCTCGCGCTCGCGGCGATCGACCCAGTCGCGGGCGGTGCGCTCGTCTTCCACCACGGTCACGCGGTCGCCGGCCTGCGGCACGCTGCTGAGGCCGAGGACCTTCGTGGGAATGCTGGGGCCGGCGCTGCGCAGCTTGCGGCCGCGCTCGTCGAACATCGCCTTGACGCGGCCATAGGCGGTGTCGCCCGCCACGATTACGTCGCCCGGGCGCAGGGTACCGGTTTGCACCAGCACCGTGGCAACGGTGCCGCGCAGCGACTCCTTCTCCGCTTCGAGCACGACGCCGACGGCGGAGCGGCGCGGGTCGGCGCGCAGCTCCAGGATCTCGGCCTGGGCGAGCAGGCTTTCCAGCAGGTCGTCCAGCCCGTCTTTCGTGCGGGCGGAGACGGGCACGGCGATCGTCTCGCCGCCGTACTCTTCGACGGTGATGCCGTAGTTGAGCAGCTCCTGCTTCACCCGATCGGGGTTGGCGCCGGCCAGGTCGATCTTGTTGATCGCGACCACGAGCGGCACGCCAGCAGCCCTGGCGTGGTTGATCGCCTCGATCGTCTGTGGCATGACGCCGTCGTCCGCCGCCACCACGAGCACGGCGATGTCCGTGACCTCGGCGCCGCGGGCGCGCATCGCGGTGAACGCTTCGTGGCCGGGCGTATCGAGGAAGGTGATGCGCTGGCCGTTGATGATGATCGTCGAGGCGCCGATGTGCTGGGTAATGCCGCCCGCCTCGCCCTCGGTGACGCGGGTATTGCGCACGGCGTCAAGCAGGCTGGTCTTGCCGTGGTCGACGTGACCCATGATCGTCACGATCGGCGGGCGCGGATCGAGGTGCTCGCCACTCTCCACGACCTTGCGACTGGCGGCGGGCTGGGCCTGCACGGGCGGCGCGGCGGTCTCCTGCGGCTCAAAGCCGAAGTCGGTGGCGACGATTGCGGCCGTGTCGAAGTCGATCGACTGGTTGACCGTCGCCATCACCCCGTTCTTCATCAACTCCTTGATAACTTCGACGGGGTTGATGCGCATGCGGTCCGCCAGCTCTTTGACGGTCAGCGCACGCGGCAGGTCGATCGGCCCGCGATCTTCCGGCGGGCCGGCCGGCGCCTGTGGTGTTCGGGTTGTCATACGGACCTCCTTGGTGAGCCTGCTGGCCGCGGGCGGGGAACGCCTCGCTCCGAACGCGGCCTCGGGCGGGAGCGCGGTGCGCTCCGGGACGCTGGCGGCGGCACGGCCGCGGCCCGAGAGACCCGCGGGCCGGGCATGGTGCGAGCGCAGCCCCGTGGGGCCGCGCTGTCTACCGGAGCCGGGCTGCGCCAGGCTCTGGGTGGGCTACTCGGGGTGCGGGGGTTCCGGGGCGAGCGTGGCGGCGTGCGCCTGCAGACCCTGGAAGTCCTCGTCGGAAACGGTCGTCTTCAGCGCGTTGCCCAGGCGCTGGCGCAGCCCGGGTGCGCGCCAGCAGGCGGGATCGTCGCAGAGGTAGGCGCCGCGCCCCGCCTGCTTGCCGGTGCGATCGAGGCGGACGCCCCCCTCCGGCGGCCGAACGAGCCTGACGAGGGCCCGCTTTGCGGTCGTCGTGCGGCAAACGACGCACGTCCGCTGCGGCACGTGCCGGGGAGGAAGCGGCTGCCGCCGGGCCGGCGTGCCGGCCGGCGCGCCCGATCGAGGGCCATGCGACCCTCGGGCGGGCTTATCGCCTCTTCGTGAGGTACTGGTACTCGTCGTACTCTTCCTCTTCCACCTCTTCAACGTGGCCGCGCTTGCCCTTTTTGGACTTCGTCGCCGCTTCGAGCAGCTCGATCTCATCTCGCTGCTCGCCGGCTTTCCGGTGCTTCTGCTTCTTGCCGCTGCGCCCGCCTTCCGGACGCACCGGCTCGGCCATCGGTTGACGGATGTTCAAGTCTTCGGCGAAGCGAATGCCGCCGAGCGCCGCCGGCCGGCCCGTGGGCGTGGCCACCGCGGCCACGCGCAGCGGCTCGGGCTCCGGCTCGGCGAAGGGCCGCGCCGGCTCCGGTGTCTCGAACGGCTGCGGCGCGAGCACCGGTTCGCCGGGCGCAAGCGCCGCGGCAGGCCGGTCGATCTCGCGCTCTTCGCCGGCCGGCTCGGGCTCGGCGATGATCGCGGCTTCGGGCGGCAGCTCTGCCAGCCGCTCCTGCTCCACCGCGGTCTGGCTGCGGATGTCGATGCGCCAGCCCGTCAGCTTGGCCGCCAGGCGGGCGTTCTGGCCCTCTTTGCCGATCGCCAGCGAAAGCTGCCGGTCGGGCACGACGACCGAGGCGGTGTTGTCCTCTTCGCTGACAGAGACGCTGACCACCTGCGCGGGGCTGAGCGCGTTGGCGACGAAGCGCTCCGGCTCGGGATCCCACTGCACTACGTCGATGCGCTCGCCGCCCAGCTCGTTGACGACGTTCTGGATGCGGATGCCGCGCAAACCAACACAGGCTCCGACCGGATCGACACCTTCCTGCCGCGCCCAAACCGCGACCTTGCTGCGGAAGCCGGCCTCGCGCGCGATCGACTTGATCTCGACCGAGCCGCGGAAGATTTCCGGCACCTCCAGCTCGAACAGGCGCTTGATCAGATTCTTGTGGGCGCGGGAGACGATGACCTGCGGCCCCTTCGTGTCCTTGCGCACTTCGGCGACGTAGACTTTGAGCCGCTGGCCGGGCTGGTAGTGCTCGGTGCGCACCTGTTCCGGCGGCGGCAGCAGCGCTTCGGTCTTGCCGAGGTCGATGTAGACGCTGCGATGACCGCCGCTGCCCTCGATGCGCTGCACGGCGCCGGAGATGATGTCGCCCTCGCGGCCGGCGTATTCTTCAAAGACGACCTCGCGCTCGGCGGCGCGCAGCCGGTCGAGCACGACCTGCTTCGCCGCCTGCGCGGCGATGCGGCCGGCGGGCTTCGCCGCGACTTCCTGATCGACGTGCTCGCCGAGCACAGAGCCGGGGCTGAGGGCGCGCGCCTCTTTCAAGGTCAGCTCGATCTTCGGATCGGTGACCTCGTCGACGACGGTGCGGCGGCTGAAGAAGTGCGCCGTGCCCGTGTTGGGATCGATCTTGACGACGATGTTGCCCGCGCTCGCCTGGTCCTTCTTATAGGCCGATGCGAGCGCCGCCTCGACCGCGTCGAAGACGACTTCTTTGGGGAGGTTCTTCTCCCCCGCCAGCTGTGCGATCGCCAGCAGAAAATCGTTCTTCATGCCCGGCTGTTCCTCCCCGAGGGTCACCGCCTTCGACGCCGGGCGGGCGCACGAAGGCCAACAAAAAAGTGGGGGGAACCCCACTTCAACACTGCTCCCCTGGCGGTCTTTATGGTAGCATCCGGCGCCCGCCAACGCAACGAAGCACGGCATGCAACGATGGCGGCGGGGCCGCTGTCGGCGCCGGCGCCGCGGCGGCAGATCGGCTGGGTGGCGGCCACCGACCGTGCAACGAAAATCTTGCGCTGACCATAACAGCAGCGCCGGTAAGCGCGGCGCGCTCGTACGATACGGCACAAGCGAGGGGCGGCGCCTGCATCGCGCCCTTCGTGCGAAGGCGGACCCGGAACACGGGGATACAGGGGGCGGCATTGCGCGGGGCGCCGGTTCGGGCGCCCAGGGAAGGTGCGCCTGCCATGTATTGCTGCGTGATCTGCCACTTCGCCGTGCCGCTGGACGACACGGTGATTAGCGGCCGTACCGGCCGCTGTATCTGCCTGCGCTGCTACGTGCGCGAAACCGGCTCAGAGCAAACGATGCCCGCCTGGCTGACGCGCGATCTGCGCACCACGCTGAGCGCGATCGGCGGCGACTGAGCCGCCGACCGACGCGGCCGTTCGCCGTTCCAGGCGGCGGCTACAGGCGCAGGGCGGCTTCGAGCTTGCGCCTGTCAAGCGTCGGGCCGACGGCGGCGAGGGCGAGGTTGTCCGGGCGGAAGATCTTGGCGGCGACGCGCTGCACGTCGGCGGCCGTCACACCGCGCAGGCCGTCCACGACCGTCTGCACCGGCTCGATCTTCTTGACGACCAGCAGGTTTTCGCCCGCACGCTGCGCGAGCGCCATCGAGCTTTCGAGGCCGAGGCGGAAGCTGCCTGCGGCGTAGTCGCGTGCCTTCGTCAGCTCAGCCTTGCCGACCGGACGGTCCACCAGCTTCTTCAGCTCGGCCATGATCACCTTCACGGCCTTGACGGCGTTCTCGGGGCTGACGCCGGCCGAAACGGAGAAGGCGCCCGTGTCGGTGTAGCGCGCGGTAGAGGCGCCGACGGAGTAGGCGAGGCCGCGCTTCTCGCGCACCTCGCGGAACAGGCGCGAGCTCATGCCGCGGCCGAGCACGTTGGTGAGGATCGTGAGGGCGAAGCGGTCGGGGTCTTCGCGGCGGATGCCGCGCATGCCGATCGCGAGGTTGGCCTGCGCCAGGTCGCGCTCGTCTACCTGCAGCCGCTGGGCCCCGAGGTCCGGTGCGGCCGCCGACACGCAGGGCACCTCGCGGCTGGCGGCCTTGCCCCAGCACTTGTGCGCCAGCTCCAGCACCTGCTCGTGGGTGACGTTGCCGGCCACGCTCAGCACCATGTTGTTCGGCACGTACCAGGTGTCGAGGTGGTCGCGCATATCCTGCCGGGAGATGCCATCCACGATCTCCAGCGTGCCGGCGATGCTGCGGCCGATCGGCTGGTCGCCGTACACGGCCCTCGACAGCAGCTCGCCCACCCAGGCGCCGGGCTGGTCGTGCGTGCGCCGGATCTCTTGCTGCACCACCGTGCGCTCGCGCTCGACCTCAACCGGCTCGAGCAGCGAATTCTGCACCATGTCGGCGACGACGTCCATCGCCAGCGACAGCATCTCGTACGGCACCTGGTTCCAGTAGCAGGTCAGCTCTTTAGTCGTGTAGGCGTTGAGCACGCCGCCGGCGCCCTCGACCTGGCCGGCGATGATCGTGGCGTTGGGGCGGCGGGCCGTGCCCTTGAAGAGCATATGCTCCATGAAGTGCGAGACGCCGTTGACGCGCAGTTCCTCGGCGCGCGAACCGACGCCGACGAAGACGTTGACGCTGGCGGACTGGGCCGTGGGAATGGGCGTGGTCACGACGCGAAGCTGATTCGGCAGGGTCGAGATCTGCCAGGGTTCCGTGCCCTCGCTCGCCGCCATCCTGCCCCCCGCGTTCTGCATACTAGCAAACGGCGCCCCGGCGGCCGGAAACCGCAGCGCAGGGCGCCCGCCGCGAGTATAGGCAGCCCCCGAAGAGCCGGTCAATATTCGCCGTCTGCGCCGCGGCGCCCGCGGGACTGCAACGATTCCCGGCGAAGGTGCGCGATCGCTGCGCAACGACGATCATGATGCTGGCCGGGAGTGCGGCCCGAGGGACATGGTGAAGACGGTCTGGAGACTCGCCAGGGCGTCGGCAAGCGCCTACGCGCGCGACAAGGCCAGCACATTCGCGGCCGCGATCGCCTATCACACGCTGTTCTCGCTCTTCCCCCTGGCGCTCTTCGTGATCGGCGTCGGCGGCTACTTTATGACCAAGGGACAGCGCGACGCCCTGGTGCGTGAGTTGGCGCGGGCGCTCGGCAGCAGCTCCGGCGCCAACATCGAGCGCCAAATCCGCCTGGTGACCAACGGGCGAGCGGGCATCAGCCTCGTCGGCCTGGCGCTGGCGCTGTGGTCCGCCAGCGCGATCTTCGGGTCGTTGCGTACCGGCCTGAACGTGGTTTGGAAGTACGAGCGCCGCCGCTCCTTGCTCACGGGCAAGCTCCAGGATCTGATCGCCGTGCTTGGTTTCGGCGGCTTGCTGGGCATCGCCTTCGCCGGCACGTTCGTGCTCACGCTGCTCTCCGAGATCGCGCACCGGCTGCTGGGCGCGCGGCTGGGTGAGGTCACTACGCTCGTCTTCGGCGCCCTCTTCTTTCTCCTGCCCTTCGCCCTGAGCTTCGGCACCTTCGGCGTGCTCTATATCGTGACGTCGCCGCCCGGCGTGCGCTGGCACCGGGTTTGGCCGGGCGCCCTGATCGGCGCCATCGGTTTCCAGGCGCTCAATCTCGGCTTCAGCGTCTTCGTGCGCTCGTACGGCAGCTTCGACAAGGTCTACGGCTCGCTGGGCGCGGTGATCGCCTTCCTCTTCTACGCCTATCTGCTGGGCAGCCTGTTGCTCTTCGGCGGTGAGGTGGCGCACGAACACGCGCGGCTGCAGGCACGGCCGGCAGACCCGGCGCTGCCCGCCGACGACGCGCTTCGCCTGGCGCCTCCTGGCTGATGCGGCCGCCGGCGCCGCGCCGGGAGGAGTAGTGGACGCGAAACCGCCATCAGTTCGGCGCCGTATACGCAAGTGCCCGTGCTATGATCGCGCCACGCCGGCATAAGCCTGCTGAGGAGATTCGCCATGGCTGCGGCGCCGGTTCGCTACATGGTCGTCGATGACCACACGCTCTTCCGCAACGGCCTGGTCAGTCTGTTGCAGCAGTTTGACGACGTGCAACTGGTTGCCGAGGCGAGCAGCGGGCCCGAGGCGATCGAAAAGGCGCGGGAAACGGCTCCCCAGGTCGTGCTGATGGACATCAGCATGCCGGGAATGACGGGAACCGAGGCCACGCGGGCGATCCTTGAAGAAGCGCCGGAGACGGCGATCTGCGTGCTCACCGTCTCGGAACAGGACGAAGATCTCTTTTCGGCCGTCCGCGCCGGCGCCCGCGGCTATCTGCTCAAGGATACGGAGCTGGATACCTTGCACGACGCGATCAAGGTGCTGGCCGAGGGCGGTACCTCGATTACGCCGGCGCTGGCCACCCGCCTGCTCGAAGAGTTCGCTCGCGCCAGCCCCGCGCCGCGCAGCGGCGGTCCGGGGCTCGACCAGCTCACCACCCGCGAACGGGAGATCCTCGAATACGTCGCCGCCGGCTGGCGCAATCAGGAGATCGCCGACCACCTCCAGATCGCGGTGAACACGGTGAAGGTGCATCTGCGCAACATCCTGGAGAAACTGGATCTGCGCAACCGTCAGCAGGCCGCCGCCTTCGCCGCGCAGGAAGGGCTCGTCGGTCCGCCGCCGGTCGGGCGCCACGCTGAAGCGGACCGCGCCTGAGCGGGCGCTACGCCGTGAGCCGCACGATGTGCGACGATACGGACGTGGCGGCGCTCGTGCCCGTCTGAACCGCTCGATGGAGTCCGTCCCGCATGCGTGTGCTCGGCATCGAAACCTCCTGCGATGAGTCCGCGGCGGCGATCGTGGAAGACAGCCACCGTATCCTCGCTAACACGGTAGCGACGCAGATCGACGTGCATCGACGCTACGGCGGCGTTGTGCCGGAGGTCGCCTCACGCCAGCATTTGCAGACGATCATGCCGGTGGTCGAGACGGCCCTGCATCTCGCCGGCTGCGGCTGGGACGCGATCGACGGCGTGGCCGTGACCCACGGCCCCGGTCTCGCCGGCTCGCTGCTGATCGGCGTGAACGCCGCCAAGGCGCTGGCCTTCGCGCGGCGCAAGCCGCTGGTCGGGCTCAACCATCTCGAGTCGCACATCTACGCCAACTGGCTGGACACGGACACGCCGACCGAGCCGCCGGCCTTTCCCGCGCTCTGCCTCGTCGTCTCCGGGGGCCACACCGACCTGATCGTGATGGAGGATCACGGCCGCTACCGCCGGCTGGGCCGCACGGTGGACGATGCGGCCGGCGAGGCGTTCGACAAGGTGGCCCGCCTGCTCGACCTGGGCTTTCCCGGCGGCCCGGCGATCGAAAAAATCGCCGCCACGGTGCAGCGGCGCGAGCTGGAGCTGCCACGTGCCTGGCTGCCGGGCACTTTCAACTTCAGCTTCAGCGGTCTGAAGACCGCCGTGCTCAACCTGACGCGCGAGCCGGAGCACCCGGAGGCGCCGGAAGTTGCCGCCGCCTTCCAGGAATCGGTTGTGGATGTGCTCTGCGCGAAGACGGTGCGCGCGGCGCGCGAGCTGGAGGTGCGGCAGATCCTCGTTGCGGGCGGTGTGGCCGCAAATGGGGCGCTGCGCCGGGAACTGAGCGCGCGGGCGCCCGTGCCCGTGCGCGTGCCGCCGCCGAGATACTGCACGGACAATGCGGCGATGGTCGCCGCCTGCGGGTACTTTCATTTCCGCACCGGTGAACGCAGCGACTTCGCCCTCGATGTCGAGCCAAGCCTTGCCTTCGCCAGCTAGCCGCTCGCTGCGCTACCGGCGCTGGACCACCTGCCGGCACTGCGGTTTGCCCTACGCGCTGCGCCATGCGGCGCCGCGGCCGGGCCATGCCTGCTCGGTTGCAGCCGGCTGTCTGGTGATCATGCCCTTCCGCCGCTGCGCCGTCTGCGACGCGGCCGTGCATGCGGTCTGTCCCGACGAGGCGGCCTCTGCCTGCCCCGCTGAAGCGGGCGTGGGCGCACAGGCTGCCGGGCAGCGCTGAGCGCCGGCCATGGACCGGGAGGAAGGAGGCCGCCGCGTGTACGAACGCCGCGCGATCTCCCGGCGACGCTTCGAGAGCCTGGTGCGGCGCGCCATGCGCAGCATCCCCTCGGAGCTGGCGCAGCGGCTGGAGAACGTCGATATCGTGGTGAAGACGCGGCCTTCGCCGGGGCAGCTGAGCGCCGGGCGCGTGCCTGCCGGCCACACGCTGCTCGGCCTGTACGTCGGGACCGACCTCACCCGCCGCGGCAGCGCCTACTCCTTTGCCATGCCTGACCGGATCTTCATTTATCAAGAGCCGCTGGAGCGCCTTGCGCGCAATGAGGATGATCTCACCGCCCGCATCCGCCAGACCGTGCTGCACGAGATCGCCCATCACTTCGGCATCAGCGACGCGCGCCTGCACGAGATCGATCGCTACTGAGCAGGCGAAAGGGCGCCTGCTGCCAGTCAGCGGGGAGTGCGGGACGATGATGGACGTGCGCGAGTGGATCGGCCGCTGGTTCGGCGGCGAGGAGCCATCCCCGAACCACCCGCCCGCCTGGACTCCGGGACCGGGCCGGCCGCGCCCGCACACCATCCTCTACTGGGCGCTGACCGCCTGGACGGGCCTCTGTGCGCTGGCCCTGCTCTTCTCGCGCGGCAGCTTCGCCCGAGCGCTGGCGGGCGGGCTCGGCGACCAGGCGGGACGGCATCTGCTCGGCGCGCAGGCGCTGCTGCTCGCGATCGTCTTCGGCGCGATCGCCCTGCGTCCCGGCCGGTTGGAGTGGCTGCCCCTGCTTTCGCAGTGGCTGATCGTCGTCGTGCTCGCCTACGACTGGCTGGCCGGCCGCAGAGCGTTCGGCGGCGTCGCGCTGGCCCTGCTGATTGCGCTGGCCTTCGCCTTGCTCCTGACCGGCTTCCGCCTTGCCGGCGAATCCACGGTGCACGCGCGCCCGCCGGTGGGGGCGCCGCCGCGCGGCCCCGACGGCCTGCCGTACGGCGAGACGCCGACGGAACGGCTCTCGCCCGGGCCGGAGATGCCTGCGGCGCCGTCCGCGGCCGGCCAGCCTTCGCCGACGCGCACGCCGGATGACCACCCCGACGACCACAATCCGGGCGCGTGAAGGCGCTCGCGGCCCGCGCCTCAGTAGCGAGAGACGTTGAGCTCGTCCATGCGGCCGGTAACGAGGAAGACGACGCGCTCGGCGATGTTCGTCGCTCGGTCGGCGATGCGCTCCAGGTTGTGCGCGGTCCACAGGTGATAGGTGAGCGGCGTAATCGCCGCCGGCTCGCGAATCATCTGGTTGATGGTGACGGCGTACACGGTGTCGTAGAGGGCGTCCACTTCGTCGTCGCGCATGCAGACGGCGAGCGCCGCGTCCACGTCGTGCTCGATGAAGGCGGTCAGGCTGTCGTGCAGCATGCCGCGCGCCTTGGTCGCCATCTCGGGAATGTGCCCGAAGTCCTGGCCGTATGCCTCACCCACCATCAGCAGGCAAATGCGGCCGATCCCCTCCGCGTGGTCGGCCATGCGCTCCAGGTCGGAGATGATGTTCAGCACGGCGACGATCACCCGGAGATCGGTTGCCAGCGGCTGCTGCGTCGCCATCACCTGGATGCATTGCTCTTCGATGGCGAAGCGCTGGTGATTGATGCGCGAATCGTCCTCGATCACCCGCCGGGCGAGCTCGACGTCGCGGCGCAGCAAGGCGTCGATCGCGCCCGCAATCGCCTTCTCGGTCATGCTGCCGAGCACCAGGAGTTCGTCCTGGATGCGCTGCAGCTCGCGCTCGAAGACGGTTCGCACCATCGCGCTCGATCATCCTTCCCGCGCGTCGTCCGTTCTGCCGCGTGCGGCGCCGCGCAGCCGCACACGGACCAGGCGGCAACCGCTGACGGGGCAGATCCGCGAACGAATGTCGCGCTGCGCCGAACGCCGGCGCTGCGGACCGGGCACGTTCCGCTGCATGGTACGCTCCGTGCTGTCGCCTGTGAACACCACCGAGGCAGCGCGGCTCAACGCCGAAGCCCGCGCCGGGAGAGGGCCGGCCGGCCAGGCGCTGCCGGGGCAGCGAACGGGGAGGCCTCCTGTTCAGGCATCGCGTGGCAGGCAGAGCGGCGCTTCCCAGCTGCGGCGCCCGCGGCTCAGGCACGCAGGCAGTAGCCGACCTGGCGCACGGTGTGCAGCAGCACCGGGTTGGCGGGGTCGTCCTCCAGCTTTTCCCGCAGCATGCGCATATGCACGTCCACGGTGCGCGGCTCGCCCTCGAAATCGTGACCCCAGACCCGTTCGAGCAACAGATCGCGGGTGAACACCTGGCCAGCATTGCGGGCGAGAAAGAGCAGCAGGTCGAATTCGCGGCGGCGCAGTTCGACCGGCGCGCCCCGGCGCAGCACCTGGCGCCGCCGCGGGAAGATCTCAAGCGGGCCGACCTGGATGGGACGGTCGGCGTTGCTGCTGGTTTCCGGCCCGGCGCGGCGCAGCAGCGCCCGCACGCGCGCCACCAGCTCGCGCATGCCGAACGGCTTGGGCAGGTAGTCGTCGGCGCCGAGCTCGAGCCCGCGCACCGTGTCGGCCTCGCTGCCCCTGGCGGTGATCATGATGATCGGCAGCGAAGAGACCTGGCGAATCGCGCGGCAGATCTCCAGCCCGCTCATGCCCGGCAGCATGATGTCCAGCAGGACGAGGTCGACATCCTCCCCGCGAAACACGTCGAGGGCGCCGCGGCCATCGGGCGCCCAGTGCACCAGGAAGCCTTCTCGTTGCAGCGCCAGGCGCACGGCGCGCGCAAAGGTGGTTTCGTCCTCGACCAGCAGGATCGAAGCGGCACGAACCTCGGCGGCCGGCTCGGCGGTTGGTGTGGCCACGGCGGCTACTCCGCCGCGCCGGGGGGGAAGGCCATGTTGAGCCGGTCCAGCGGATCGTCGCCCTTGACGTTGTCGACCGCGTCGAGCTCTTTCTCGATGCGCGGATCGAGCTGCTCAAGCTGCATCTTGAGCGAGCGGTGGTAGGCGAAAGAGGAGAGCAGGCGCTCGGTTTCGGCGCCGCACTGCGGGCAGCGCGGCAGCGGCTCACCGTCCTGCGCGACGCGCCGCGCAAACTGGCTGAAGCGATGGGCGCAGGCGGTGCAGCGGTACTCGTAAACCGGCATGTCTGTGGCGCTCGCCCGGCTCAGGAGCGGGCGATGGCGGACATCTTCTCAACGCAGCTGGGGCAGAAGACCACGCTGCTGCCGTTGGCCGGGGCGTCGGTTTCGGTGCCGCAGGCCATGCAGTTGGCGGTGTAGCTGCCGGAGGCGCCGCCGCCATCGAACGAGCGGGCGGCGACGCTGCCGTCACCGTCGCCGCGTCCGCCGCGGTCGTAGTCGTCGCGCCGGCCGCGCGGCCGGCCCGAGCGGTTGTTCACGTGGCCACGGCCAGAACCGCCCTGTGCCCGCGGCCCGGCGTAGGTGGGGCTGCCGGAGCGGGCGCCGGCGCCGGCCGGGACCGATTCGCCGCGCTGCACGCGCCGCGCCGCACGGCAGGATGGGCAGCGCTTGGGCTCGTTGCTGAAGCCCTTCGAAGCGTGGAACTCCTGGTCGCGGGCGCTGAAGACAAACGTGGTCTTGCACTCGACGCAGGTCAAGTTCTTGTCGGTGTACGTCGTCACTCGACGGCCTCCTCGATCGGTTGTGGGTCGTGTGGTCATCGAGTGGGCGGCGGACGTGGCGCGATTGGGCGCGTCGCGCGGCGCGAAGCCGGAACCCGTTTCCCGAACGAGCGTAGCACACGCCGCCCATGCGTCCAACCCCTGTGCGTTTCCGCACAATCGGCGCCGAGGCGCCAACTGCGCACCGGTAGGTACTGCGCAGCACGTACTGCGTAGAATGAGGGCCGCTGATGTCTGGGGTGACGAGGCAAGGAACCATGCCGGTTTCGCTGCGCGGCATCGAGCGCGAGCTGCGCCGTCGCCTGGCCGGCGCAGGCCGCGCCGACCTGGCCGATCGCGCGCTCGATCGCGTGGCACTGACCGACGACGGCGGCACCGTCTACGTCCACATCTTCATGCGCCCCGACTGGCCGCACTTCCGCGCCGGCGACGCCTATCCGCTCGCCTTCGCCGACCACCCCGACCTTCGCAGCCTGGCGCAGTGGCGTGCCTTCCTGCACGAAGCCCGGCTCCTGCTTGCCGATGACTTCGGCCGCATCGTGCTCTGGCTCGAGGGACGCTGACGCCCCGCGCCGCTGTCTACCCCGCACCGGGAGCCGGCTCGCGTGCCAGCGCCGCCGCGGCAGGTTCCTCCGGCACGGGCTCCGCGGCCAGGGCCAGCGCTGCTGCCACGGCCTGAGCCGGTGTGAGCGCACGGCCCTCCCGCCAGGCCTGCGCGAAGCCGCCCTCGCCCAGTTCCTCGCGGGCCGACCTCAGTGCCCGCTCCGCGTCCGCCCTGTACGCCGGTCGCAAGCCCGTTTCACTGGCTGATTCGAGTGCGGAGGCAGCGGCGAAGAGCCGCACCGCCGCCGGCAGGGCGCCACGCGCGACGGCGCTCAGCCCGAACGCGCTCAGGTTCTGGGCTGTGCCCCAGAGTATGCCGTCCTCCCATCGCAGCCGCAGCGCTTCCGCGAGCGCTGCCTCCGCCCGCCCTACCTCTCCCCGACGCAGGGCGGCGCGGCCCGCCAGCTCGATCCCGTGCGGCAAGACGAGCCGAGCACCTGAGGCCCGCTCCAGCGCTATCGATCGCTCCGCCAGCGCGATCGCCTCGGCGTCATCACCCTGGGCGAAGGCGATGAGGCCGAGGTAGAAGAGTGGCCGCGCCGGCGCCCACGGGTCGCCCAGTTCACTGAAGATGGCCAGAGCCTCTTCACATAGTGGCTTGGCGGCGTCCGGATCGCCCCCGTTGAGCACCGACATCACCTGTGCATCCAGGGCCCAACCGAGGCCAAATTGATCGCCGCTGGACCGCAGCGCCGCCACGCTGTCCTCGGCCAGCAGCCGGGCTGCAGCCGGCTCGCTGTAACTCAATGCGGCCGCCTGCCCTGCCTGGGCGAGCGCACGGCTGCGGCTGTCTCCCAGCTCACGCCAGCGCGCCGCGCTCCCCGCGAACCTGGCGACAGAGGTACGGGATAAACCGTATTGAAGGGCGACCCTGCCCGCAGTGAAGAGCGCCCGGGCCCGGGCCGCGCCGCAGCCGGCCGCGGCGGGCAGGGCCAGCAGTTCCTCGATCTGGCGCCGGTCCTCCTGCGTGGCCCCGGTGTGGAACCAGAGCCACAGCGCGCCGACGAAGTTCAATGCCTCCTCGATCTGCCCCTTGGCCCGCAGCCAGCCCAGCGCCAGGCGCAGGTTATCGCGGTCGGCGGTCAGGCGCGCCTGCCACACCCCGTGTTGCGCCCCCTTCATCCCCGGCTCCGACGCCTCCGCCAGCGCCAGCAGCGCCCGCGCGTGGCGCTCGCGCACCGCCGCTTCCTCACCGCTCTCCGCCAGCCGCTCCAGGGCGAACTCGCGGATCGTCTCCAGCATCGCGAAGCGCGGCTCGCCCGCAACCGCCGGCCGTGGCTGCAGCAGGCTGTGCTCCGCTAGCGTCGCGATCCCCTCCAAGACTTCACCGGCGGCGCCGGCCTCGGCCGAGCAGACGGCCTCCGCCATCTCCAGACCGAACCCAGTCACGAAGACCGCCAACCGCCGCAGCAGCGCTTGCTCCGCCGGTCCCAACAGGTCGTAGCTCCAGGCGATCGCGTTGCGCAGCGTCTGCTGGCGGAGCGGCGCATCCCGCGCCCCGCCAACCAGCAGCGGCAGGCGGCGCTCTAGCCGCGCCAGCAACGCTTCCGGCGGCAGCAGCCGGGCACGGCCGGCCGCCAGCTCGATCGCCAGCGGCAGTCCGTCCAGCCGGGCGCAGATCGCCGCCACCGCCGCCGCGTTGCCGTCCGTCAGCCCGAAACCCGGCAGCACGGCGCGGGCCCGGTCCACAAACAGCGCCACCGCCGCGTTCTGTGCCGCGACACCGGGAGCCGTGCGACCATCTTCGGGCACCGGCAGCGGGGCCAAAGGGTACTCGCGCTCGCCGGTGACACGCAGGGGTGCGCGACTGGTCGTGAGCAGCCGCAGGCGGGGGCAGGCCGCGAGCAACTCGGCCACGAGCGCTGCGGCGGGCATCAGCTGCTCGAAGTTGTCCAGCAGCAGCAGGGTGGCGCGGTCGTGCAGGGCGATGGCGAGGCTCTGCGCGAGCGGACGGGCGCCGGTCTCGGAGATGCCCAGCACGTGGGCGATGGCGGAGGCAACCAGCGTCGGGTCCGTAAGGGGCGCGAGGTCGACGAAGAGGACGCCATCGGGGAAGTCGTCGAGCAATGCGGCGGCGACCTGGAGTGCGAGCCGGGTCTTACCGGCGCCGCCGACGCCCGTAATGGTGACGAGGCGGGTACCGGCGTGGCGCAGCAACGCGGCGACGGCCGCGACCTCGTCCTCGCGCCCGATGAAGCTGGTGAGCGCGAGCGGCAGGTTGTTGGGGCGGGCATCGAGCGTGTTCAGCGGCGGGAAGGTTTCGGGCAAGCCGGCCGCAGCAAGCTGGAAGACCTGCTCAGGTTCGCTCAGATCGCGCAGGCGATGGCGGCCCAGCTCGGTGAGCGTCGCGCCGGGCGGCAGTGTCTCGCGCACCAGCCGGGCGGTCGCCGCGGAGAGCAGCACCTGGCCGCCGTGCCCCGCGGCGCGCAGGCGAGCGCAGCGGTTGACGGCGGCGCCGTAGTAGTCGCCCTCGCGCAGGTCCGCCTCGCCCGTGTGCAGCGCCAT